>CAXGRW010000032.1:0-17824 GCA_964012125.1 uncultured Rhodopirellula sp. | reverse complement strand
TTTAAAACCCTGTCATTTAACAAGAGATTTTGCCTGCGATGAAATACGGAATGAACCTGCTGCTTTGGTCTGGCGAAGTCACCAGCGAAATGTTGCCAACCTGCGAGCAACTGAAAACTGCTGGTTACGATGGAGTTGAGTTGCCAATGTTTAATTTGGAATTGGACTACAAGTCATTGGGCGAGAGCCTCGATTCCATGGGTTTGGCTCGCACAGCCGTGACGATTCGCGGAGAAGAAGACAACCCTATTTCGCCGGATGCCGGCGTTCGGGCCAAAGGTGTCGAACTCACGAAACAAACCCTTGATTGCTGTGCAGCCGCAGGGGTGGAAACACTGGTTGGCCCCTACCACTCAGCACTGGGATACTTCAGTGGTGCAGGCCCCACCGACGATGAATGGAAATGGGGCGTCGATAGCATGCGGCAGGTTGCTGAACATGCGGGACAAGTAGGTGTAAAACTTGGTGTCGAAGCCCTGAATCGTTTCGAATGCTATTTTCTTAACACGCATGGTGATTCTGCTCGCTTCGTTCGGGAAGTTGACCACCCAGCATGCGGAATGATGTACGACACGTTCCATTCCAATATCGAAGAAAAGTCTGTCACCGATGCAGTCAACGCAGGCGGAGACAAGTTGTTCCATATCCACATCAGTGAAAATGATCGCAGCACACCTGGTGAGGGTGCGGTACGTTGGGACGAGAACTTTGATGCCATCGTAAAGAGCGGCTATGACGGCTGGCTCGTCATCGAAGCATTTGGCTTAGCGCTTCCCGAAATCGCAGCCGCGACCAAAATTTGGCGTCGGATGTACAAAGACGAAATCACCTTGGCCACTGAAGGTTTGAATTTCATGAAAAGCGAAGTTAAAAAAAGGCAAGCATGAGCAAGGATTGTGACTCAACACCCGGCAGCGTCATGATGCTTTCGGGCGACCTGCTGTTTTGTTCGCGTGTGAAAGTAGCTGCCACTGCAGCCGGCCGCCAGTTTCGCATGGGTGGACAACTACCAGACGAAGACACTGACAGCATTGCCTACGTCGTCCTCGATCTATCAACACGCAGCGGACTCACAAACAAGCTCGTTGAGCTTTGTCGCGAAAAGTGCCCCGATGCGAAACTGATTGCTTATGGTCCTCACGTCGACGTGAACAAACTGCACGCGGCCAACACAGCAGGCATCGAAACGGTGTTATCCAACGGACAATTCAGCAACCAGATGCAAGCCATTTTCGACTCCTGATTGGCCGGCTTGATGCCCACGCCAACTGCAGCCGTAAAGACTTTACGGAGATGCAGAAATATTGGAATTACAGCAATGCCACCTCAAGCTGGCATCTGAAAAGATGCCAGAGCAAGCCAACTGGCTACTTCAGAAAGCTGGGGTGTGAGGCTTTGATCAGACGCTTGCCGTTGTTTCGATCAAAGCCATCCGGGGTCAAACCGTCTTCACCAGGAAATTGGTCGTCCGTTTTGTTCTGCCACTGCTTCAACTGAGCACGCATCAACTGCATTTGGTCAGAAAATTTCGGTAGCATTGCCAAGTTCACCAAGCAGTTTGGGTCTTTTGTCACATCGAACAGAAACTCCTCTGCCCGCGGTGTCTCAACACATCCCTGCTGGGAAGGCGTCAGGGTGCCGGCTGCATGCATTTCCAGCATCACCTTGTAAGTCGGACTATTCACGGCATCAGCAGGAGGCGTACCGGCAACGCCGGGCAGCCAATTACGAACGTAACAAAAGTCTCGACTGTGAACTGCACGCTCATACGCGCGGTAATCATGCCAATTGTGTTCTGCAAACGCATACTTGCGAGTCTGTACATTCGGATCGGCAAGCATTCGCACAAAACTTTCGCCCTGAAAGCTTGCCAGTGGAGTGAGCCCTGCCAACTCCAAAATCGTCGGTGCAATATCGACCGTACTGACAACATTCTTGGCGACCTGCCCAGCCTGAACCCGCTGTGGCCAACGCACGATGAAGGGGGTGCGAACTCCCGGAACATGAACTCGCGTCTTGCAATGGGGAAAAGGACGTCCGTTATCGCTGATCACAAGGACGAAGGTATTCTTTTCCAGCCCCTGCTGCTTGAGTTCCTGCAACACCATCCCAATATGCTCATCAAACCGACTTACCTCGTCGTAATACAAGGCAAGATCTTCGCGGACGCGTGAGGCATCTGGAAAGAACGGAGGCACGATGACAGTGGCGGGGTCATGGGGCGGATTCACTGCTCCCGGTTTGTATCCACGGTGTGGATCACTATGAGCCGCCCATAGAAAAAACGGCTGCCCAGCAGGTCGTTCCTGCAATGCTTTGACCCACGCATTTCCCATCGCTGCGGGATTGGAACCTTTACGATACTCAACTTGATCCGCGACCGCCTGACCAAGGTGCCACTTACCCACTGCGGCAGTCCAGTACCCAGCATCCATGAGCGGCTTGGTGAACATTGTCTGCTGTTTCGGCAAAGGCAGATGCAACTCGCCAGCACCCGTCGCGTGTGGATACCTTCCGGTCAACATCGAACAGCGACTGGGACTGCAGGAAGAACAGGTCAGGTAAGCTCGATCAAACCTCATTCCCTCTGCTGCAAGACGATCCATATTCGGCGTCCGGATGGCGGGGTTGCCATAAGCTCCACAGTCATCCCAAGCCATGTCATCGGCTACAAAGATGACGAAATTAGGACGTTCGTCGCCGCGAACGGAACTGGACAGGGCGCTGACAACGCAGACAGCCACCAACAACGGAAGAACAATCACACGAAACATCAGGCAAAAACTTTCGGGACAGAGTTTAAGTCGAACGGGGAACATTCCCCTGAGCCAAATCACGATACCACGTTCTTGAAGGTGAACGGATTTCAGAACACTGGTTTCAGAAAAGCCCGCACCAACACGGGGCCTCATGTCACATTGTGATGAAACATGACCAGCGGAGCAATCAACCGACCAGCAGAAGCCACAAAGAACTAGTGGAACCGGCAAACGACGTCCAACCAAGCCAGAAACCTGAGCTCATGGTGCAAATGCGGCCAAGAAACCGCGGCCAAGAAACTGCGGCCAAGACCTGACGGGATCAATCGAGAAGCCGTAACAAAAGAAAAACGGCAGCGTGTTTCCACGCTGCCGTTTTGACTTTCCAAATTTTGGCAAAGAATCAGCTTGGGATTACTTAGCACCCACGAGTTGCTGCTTCTTCTTTTCTTCGATGATCTCTTCCTGAATATTCGACGGCACCTGTCGGTACAGAGCCAGTTCCATCGTGAAGGTTCCCTGACCCTGAGTCAAACTACGAAGGTCAGTCGCGTAACCGAATGTTTCAGCGAGAGGCACTTCAGCTTTGATCACGCTGACCTGCTCGACGATATCGTTGCTAGTCATGATTCCACGACGGCGGATCACGTCGCCAACAACCGTACCCTGGAAATCTTCCGGGCATTCGATTTCGATATTCATAATTGGCTCGAGCAATTTCGGCCCAGCTTTCTTGAAGTACTCACGGAAACAACCTTGAGCAGCTGTGTAGAAAGCCTTTTCCGAGGAGTCAACCTCGTGGAAACTTCCATCGTCCAAAGTGATCCGAGTTCCCACGACGGGATATTCTGCGATGGGGCCTTTTCCAAGGCTATCGCGGAATCCTTTCTCGACGGCAGGAATGTACTGCTTAGGAATACGTCCACCAACGATTTTCTCTTCGAACTCGAAGCTGTCTTCGCTGTCCGACTCAATTGGTGAGAGCGTACCTTTGATATGAGCAAACTGACCGGAACCACCGGACTGTTTCTTGTGCTTGTAATCGTAGCTGATCTCTTTGGTAGGACTTTCACGGTAGCTGACCTTGGGAGCCCCCACTTCGATTTCCACACCGTACTCACGACGAATTCGCTCGATGTAAACCTCAAGGTGAAGCTCACCCATTCCGCTGATCAGGATTTCGTTAGTTTCCTCATCAGTGAAAACGCGGAACGTCGGGTCCTCTTTGCGGAAACGCTGCAGGGCTTTGCCCATTTTGTCTCCATCGCCTCGGCTCTTGGGAGAAACCGCGATTTTGATCACTGGATCAGGCACGAACATGGTTTCCAAGGTGCATGCGTCACGTTCGACACCGTAGGTATCACCACTGGCTGAGTCGATTCCCATTACAGCGATGATGTCACCAGCGGAAGCAGAGTCGACTTCTTCACGCTTATCACTGTGCATGCGAACGATACGGCTGAAACGTTCTTTGCGACCTGTACGTTGGTTAACGTAGGTACCACCTTTTTCGATGGTTCCTTGATAGATTCGCATGAAGGTCAATTGTCCGAATGGATCGTCAACAATTTTGAACGCCATTCCAACGAAGGCGGCACTTGGATCAGGCTTGAGCTCGATCTTCTCTTCTTCGTTCTTCGGATTACGCCCGAAAATATCACGATCAAGAGGACTTGGCAGGTATCGGATGACTGCATCAAGCATTGGCTGAACGCCTTTATTCTTGAATGCGGTACCCATGTAGACGGGGGTCGCACCACCAAGCACGGCATCGCGGGTGACCGTGTAGATCAATTCTTTGGGAATTTCCTCTTCACTGAGCAGCATTTCCATCATCTCATCGCTGTACATCGACAGCGCTTCGAGCATCTTGCCGCGTTTTTCTTCCGCCTCGTCTTGAAGCTCCGCAGGAATTGGCCCTACCACAACTTCTTCACCTTCTTCACCAGCGTGTGTCAGACCAACCATTTCAATCAGGTCAACGACGCCTTGGAAGTTATCCTCTGCACCGATTGGGATCTGCATCAAAAATGCATCAGCACCAAGTTTGTCACGCAACTGTTCAACCACGCGGTAGGGGTTGGCACCGGTGCGGTCCATCTTGTTGATGAAGGCAAGACGAGGCACTTGGTAACGCTTCATTTGCCGGTCCACCGTGATGGACTGACTCTGGACGCCACCGACGCTGCAAAGCACAAGGACTGCGCCATCGAGCACACGCAGACTGCGTTCCACCTCAACCGTGAAGTCAACGTGACCGGGTGTATCGATCAAGTTGATCGGATGGTCTTTGTACGTAACGCTTGTGGCGGCACTGGTAATGGTGATACCGCGTTCACGCTCGAGTTCCATGTGGTCCATGGTGGCACCGTCACCATCACCCCGAACCTCTTCGATCTTGTGAATCCGTCCGGTGTAAAAAAGGACACGCTCGCTCAAGGTTGTTTTCCCTGAATCGATGTGCGCGCTGATCCCGATGTTTCTCAGTTTATCCAGACTCATAACTTTCACCTGAACAGGGCTATCGCTTCCGGCTTCGATGGAGACACGACGAACAGGCCGTGTCGCATTAAAATTTCAATCGATGCTGAAGGAGAGCTCAGTTTTGTTTGGGCGTGGTTCACGCCAGGGGGTTGTGGATGGCTATTCTTACTTACGATGTTGTTCGAGGCGTTCGCCAGCTTGGTTGCCCAGCTACCTGACGATCCAGTGTGTGCAGAACTTTCAATGCAGCTCGCTCGCCCGCCAGTGTCGAGGTCGCGATCAAAGCGACTTCCGATCGCAGCGGATGCCGTCAGCATTCACCGCTCGACGTGCATCGAGTGCATCGATTGCCCTGCACCCGTCCCTCAACTGAGCCTCGTGTTGTGCCAACAGTCGTGTGGATCTGCTGGACGGGACGCTTGCAAAATGGTGCAAACAGCGATGGCAACATGTTTTTTCCTGCCATTCTGCATGCAATGGACGATGAAACGAGCGGATGACACGCTACGTTCGAACCGCTCCAGACTGTCTTGGAACACCGTCGCATAGCCGTAAAACTCCCGTTCATCGAAGCATTTGGGAAATATGGCAAAGGTTTTTGGTTCGCGAAAGGGCAAATCTTGGTCCAATTTCCCCTTGCGACTAAGTTTCCGCGGGGACATACTCTGCCCTCAGTCGTTCGCTACCCCGATATTCGGGCCCCGCAGACGGCCTCATGATGATCTTTTGGCGAGTCGATAATCTGTGATTGTCGGCCGTTTAGACCGTTCGCCTCTCTATTTGAGACACAAATGCCTCCAAGACCAATGAGCACGCGTAGCCGTGCCCGAAAACGATCCCGTGTTCGCTCCAGGACCCGTAAGAAGGATCCTATTTTCGTCGATGGCCAGCGGCCTCGACCGATGTACGTCGACTACAAAGATGTCGACTTACTGAAGAAAATGGTGAATCGCCAAGGCCGTATCGTAGGCCGGCGAAAGAGTGGTTGTACTGCTGCCAGTCAGCACGCAGTCACCGCTGCAGTCAAGCGCGCTCGTTTCATGGCATTGCTGCCATTCGTCGGCGAGTAGTGATTCACGCCGCTTTTTGACAGCCCTCTGCAAGTGCTTTTGGCAGGCAGGGGGTAGGAACAAGAAGAGCCCACACGTGCGATGCCGTCTGAAACTCGGAATCAGAAGAAACCGAGAGATTGGTGCTGCAAGAATGGCTTGGCGTAAGCGATTCAAGTTCTGATCCACGATGATCGAGCGGCACTCGGCTTGCATGCACGCGGCCGCCTCGATTCCTCAAGGAAATTATCTTTATCAGGCCTGTTCGCACTCTAGCCTTTCTGCCACTACGGCATTTGATCGGCCTGCCAGCAGCAAATCACCGGCTTCCGCCGGGCTGAAGGAAAACAGCTCTGGTATGGCGCTCGGTGCCGGTTGTTGATGCCGCAGCGATGGCTGCGAAGACGACTCACGGAGGTTTCCAAAATGCCAGCCCGGCTAGCATTTGCTGTGGTTTCAACTCCTAACGCAATTAGCGGACACCTGAAAACTGACATTCAAAAGCACGGTCCGTGCGGATAATCTCTCCAGCCCGCCCCGTCGCCCGCTGCCTTGTTTTTCAGTCCCCAGCATTAACAAGCGGTTTCGGCTGGCATGCCGTGAACTTCGCTGAGCAGGCCACCGGCTTGCGAATCAGTTAAAATTACACTGGCCACTATAAACTTGTATCCCAGCCCTCGTCGAAGCCGCCCCCAAAGTTGCCATGACTTTTTCAATCGAACGCAGAATTGAATTTCGAGATACCGACGCAGCCGGAATTGTTCATTTTTCTGCGTTTTTCCCAATGATGGAGGCGGCTGAGCATGCGATGCTCCGCTCACTAGGGATTCCTGTTCTGCCGAACACGGAGACTCAACTGCCCGATGGCAGTGCATTGCCGCCAGTGACTTGGCCAAGAATTGCGGCAAACTGCCGTTATTGTGCAGCTGCTCGATTCGAAGATCTTCTCCGCATCGAGGTTCGAGTCACAAAGATCGGCAACAGCAGCGTGGAGTACCAATGCCGATTTCTCCGAGCGGAGGAATTGATCGCGGAGGGCACGCTTGCGGCTGTCTGCTGTTACTTGAGCCATGAGTCCGGCGATGGGATGGGGAGCCATCTGACCAAGACGACGATTCCGGAAACAATAAGAAAGCTGCTGGCACGGCACCAATGATGGCAAACCTTTTTCCGATAGCTTGCGTAGCAGACCTACACTAGGTGTGCGGCAAACGGCATTTGCCCTGAATTGTGCATCTAGCGCAATGATTTCCGGGCGAGTGATGGCCTGGTGCCTTTCTCTCCCGTCTTCTCGTTTTCAATGTTTGAGTGGCTCGGAATGACGTCTTGCCTTGCTGAATTTACGGTTGGATCCACCGAAATGCTGTCCTTTGTTGGACTGATGGACCAAGGACTCGTGCTTGGACAAGCATTGAAATGGCTTCCAACCTGGCTGACGCCCCTGTGGTTGATAGGCGTGGGACTAGGAATTGGGGCGTTGGCTTCTGCGGCCGTTTTTGGCTTGCTCGCACTTCTGTCCTATGTGCCCGGAATTGGTAATTTGGCCGATTCGCCAAAACGCGGGATAACTGCCTCATTGGTAATCGGCGGTTTGATCACGATCGCCTTGTGTGCCGTCTACGTCCCCCGCTCAACTGAATACGGCGAGGCCTTGTTTCTGCCGCTGTTTTGCATCGGTGTGGTATTAGGATTCGGGGTCATCTACGGTGCGTGGCATCGCACTCGAGTGGAATGGCTTCAAATTCTGTCAGAAGGAATAGTCCCTTACCTGCTTTCCATCGCCGGAGCATTTGTATTGATTGCGGCGATTGCGACGCCAATGCTGACTGAGCCGATGTCATTCATCGAGGCCATCCCCCAAGTCAACCCGGTGGGTGATGGCACGGATCGCTGTGTTGTTTCTATTGAGGGGAACAGCGTTGACACGGAAGTCGATTTAGCTCCATTCGTTCCGGCAAACATTGACTACAACTTACGATCTGCAGCCGAATTGACGATCGAGAGTGATCGAACCATTTTCATCGCGGATGCCGCAGACGCCGCAAACTTCTTCAGACCACCGACACGCGTCAACGCCGGTGAGAAAATCGAGTTCCGATCAGAGAACCGCGAGAGCCCTCCGGTTCCTGGAGACCCAACTCTGCTGCACATCCAGAACCGCGAGTTGGACAACGCAACCGTCGTGTTCACTTTCAAATATGTACCACTGGTGCCCCAGGCGTCATCCATCGTGCTGCTTGCAATTCTCTTTTTTCTGACAACCACAGCGATCATGGTGTTCAGACAAGCCGCGCCACGTGTCTGGGCACTCGCTTTGTCGACCGCCAAGAACGAGATGGCCCAACCGCTGTACTTGCTGCTGCTCACGATTGGCCTGGTCGGCGTGTTACTGTTTGCCATTTACCCCTTCAACACACTGGGTGACGACATCCGTCTTTTGAAGGACAGTGGTGTAACGTTGATCATGATCCTGTGCATGGTGCAGGCCGTCTGGAGTGCGGGGACTAGCGTCAGCGATGAGATTGAAGGCCGAACGGCCCTGACAGTCCTCAGCAAACCTGTAAGTCGCCGTTCATTCATCCTCGGGAAGTACGCCGGTATCATGCTGTCGGTGTTGGTACTGTTTCTGATCATCGCCTCGGTCCTGCTGGTCGTGATCAGCTACAAGCCAATCTACGATGCCAGAGAGACCAGTCGTGGCGACACAACCTGGCAAGAGAGCCATGAGGAAGTCATGACAACTGTCCCTGTGTTGGGTCTGTACTTCATGGAAACGATGGCGATCGGAGCTGTTGCTGTAGCCTTGGCCACAAGGCTTCCTTTGCTGGCCAATTTCATCACCTGTTTCGTAATTTATGTGATAGGAAACCTGACATCTCCGCTGGTGGCATCGACGGAGGGTAATAATGAGCTCGTGGGATTTGTAGGCAAGTTGATAGCGGTGGTGGTGCCGAACTTGAACATTTTCAATGTCCAATCGGCGGTAGATGCAGGAAATCAGATTCCAGTTCTCTACTTGGCGGGTGCCTTTAATTACCTTGTGTGTTTCACTATCGCAGTGTGGATGCTCGCGATGCTATTATTCGATGACCGAGACTTGGCTTGATTTGCAATACTGAGACGACGAACAGAAATGAGCCCGAGACACCGCTTGTTTCTGAACGCTAGTCGCATTTCCATCTGCTCCAGGTCGATCTTTCACAGGAGCCGACAAGATTGAGTCGATTCAACACTCTGACGAGACTGCGCCGCGAGCCTGAGGCTCGCGGCTTTCTGCTCTCCTATCTGTGGTCCAGCTTGGCAGGTTTGTTAGTCCCGACCCAAGTGATTTTGGTCGGCGTGATCGCGATGCTGCTCGACTCCAAGGGCCTTACGGAACCGACCGTTACGCTGGGTACGCACCTGACGATTCCCTTGAACGCAGAATTCACTGCGCAGAAACCGCTCATGCAACTGACCCAACTGGTTGGCTTCACGCTGCTGACCGCAACGATCTTCGCAGGTTGTGTATGGCTGCAGCGAAGAAATGCTGATGCCCGTTCAAATCAGATCGTGAAGTCATTGCATGGACGCATTCTCAAGCAAAGTCTGCGACGCGCAGAAGTAGAGGGTGCTGCTGCCCAACATGTGCGTGCCGACGACATCATCGGCAACCAACTGCCCTGCATCCAAGCTGGACTTTCTCAATGGTACCAGGCGGTTCCCCGTAGCTTGCTGACTCTTCTCGGCTGCGTCTTCCTGGCATTACTGGTCAACATTTGGCTGGCCGTATTGGCCGTCATCAGCGGCGTGCTTGTCCGTCGTTTTTTTCGCAAGCTACACCAACAGAAAGATAATGAGCTCACGCACTGGGAAGTGCCACGTTCGAGGCAGCGGATGGCGTCATTGGTGGGACAGGCTCCCCTGCTAGCGCGACTCCAATCTCAGGGAATCGCAGATCAGGCGTACCAGCAAGAACTCGATTCAATGTTTCGAAAACTGGACGTGCAGCACAGCCGTCAGGCGCGTATCTGGCCTTTGGTATTCCTGGCAGTGTCAACCGCCATTGCGGTGATGATTCTTGGACTTGGCGTGAACCTTTTAGGAAGCAGCAGCGGTCTGAATGTGCCTGCTGCGTTGGTTCTTGGTTTGGCGCTTGCTGGGGCCGCTTCGGCTGCGGGACAGCTACAAAGTCTTGGCAGCCAACTGACGACCAGTGGAGAGTCTAGCGATGCAATTTATCGCTACCTTAAACGGAGCGATGAAGTGGCTCCCAGCGAACAGCGAGTCGGCTTGGCGGGCCTGCGCGACAATGTCGAAATACGCGATGTCACCCTGAGTGATTCCAACGGTGAACTGATCCTTAGCCACCTCAGCCTGGAACTTTACCCCGAGCAATTGATCGCGTTGCTGGGAACCGAGCAAGTATCAACGCGTGCTTTGACTGAGTTACTGATGGGTTTTGGGCTGCCGGGCGAGGGCCGTGTTTCGATCGACGGTATCCCTTTGCGTGATATTCACCCGCAGGCCTTGGCTAGAAATGTGATGTGGATCGAACCGGATGGACCGATCTGGGATGGAAGCATTCTTGAAAACTTGTCGGGTAATGACAGCGGCATCAGCAGCAGTGATGTGTTCGACGCCCTACGCGAAGTCAATGTTTACGAAAGGATTCAACGATTGCCTGAGGGCCTCAACACGATCGTCAGCGCCAACGACTCCATGCTCGGCGTCGAAACCACTTACGGCATCGCGGTCGCACGAGCCCTGCTGCACAAGCCGCCAATCCTACTCGCTCTGGAACCACCACCACCAGCTGAACACATGGCAGAAGACCCCTGCTTGAACGCCTTTAAAAAGTTGGTGCGTCAGGGCACGCTCGTGGTACTCTTGCCTCGTCGCTTGCCGTCACTGCGGTCCGCAGACCGCGTGATTCTGCTCAATGGAGCACGGCTGGCAGGGGAAGGAAACCATGGTGAACTTCTAGCAACAAGTGATCTGTATCGCCACTTGAATTACTTGTTGTTCAATCCCTACCGACATAAGAAACGCCCTGCTAATTCAGCAGCCGGTCGCTAAGGACGCTGACTGAAACTGGCAATGATCATGGCATGCAGCAGCCGCTCGGGTTAGCAAACAGAGGCCTGAATTCACAAGCTTGGAACAGCTGAGACACTGGCTTCAAACGTTGGCAGGACGCCCAGGTGAGGGGCGACCAGTGGGTGGGCGACCACCAGCAGCAGGTGGACGCTGAGGTGTGTAAAGGCAGCAATCCTCCGGACACACATCATGCCATGCTCCCAGTTCACCCGCTGCCGCACGATCTTTCCTGCCTTCGACTCGTTCCTGCACGAGATCGCTGATCATTTCAACAAAACCTGTTTCGATCCCAGCAGTCCGGGTTCGATGCATTCGAATCCCTCGCTCTTCACAGACCTGAGCAGCTTCTTCATCAAGATCGAACATGACCTCCATGTGATCACTGATGAATCCGATCGGAACGACGATGATACTGCCAAGTTTCTGTTCGTCATCGCGGGCCTTGATGGCATCACAGATGTCAGGCTCAAGCCACGGCTGCTGCGGTGGCCCACTGCGACTTTGGTAAACAAGATCCCATTGGCTGACGCCACATGATTCGGCAACTAGCCGGCATGTCTCCCTAAGCTGTTTTTCGTAGTCACAGTTTCCGGACATCGATAATGGAATACTGTGAGCAGTGAACATGACCACAGATTGCTCAGCGGTGTTGCCCAACGCTTCGACGGACTCTCGGAGATTGGCTGTCATCACCTCGATAAACTTGGGATGGTTGAACCCCATGCGTACCTTTTCGATCAGCGGAGCGTCCGGCCCAACTTCTTCTCGTGCTGCGATGATATTTTCACGATACTGGCGACATCCGCTGTAGCAGCTGTACATACTGGTAAAGAAAGCGATCGCCCGCTTGCGCCCATCATCTCTCATCTGCCGAATGGTATCTGGCAGCAGCGGGTCCCAATTACGGTTTCCCCAGTAGATCGGAAGATCGACCCCAACGCGTTTGAACTCGGATTCGATGACCCGAAGAAGCTCGCGGTTCTGTTGGTTGATAGGACTAACACCACCAAATTGTTTGTAGTGTTCGGCGACTTCCAACATCCTTTCCCGCGGGACGCGTTTACCGCGCAGGACGTTCTCGAGGAACGGCATCACGTCTTCCTGGCCCTCCGGACCACCGAAGGATACGAGAAGAAAGCAATCGTAGGGCGGCAATTCGGATGTCATAGCTGTATTGGGTTGCAGGTTTGCATGGATCTGAATCAGTTACAGTGCATTATTGCCACCCATCAAGACCTGCCGCGAGACGGGTATCATAGGGCGGGCTGGGCGTCGCGCTCGCTCGCATTGGCTCATTCTACCGGTGACACGGCATGACCGCTGCCGGCCATCCTCCACCCGACATCTGATTTTCACAAATCCGACCCAACGAATCTGAACGTTTTGTCGCGGTACCTAGCGACCACAACATCCTCTTAACTTGCCTTTTGGGACCCAACAATTCTCAAAATCACATGCTGAACGCTGCAGACCCAAAAAAGCTTCGTCCATGAATCAATGCACTGCCTTATGATCGACCCGGACATTCCCCCGCCAATCGTCCAAGCCGTAGTGAACCGCTGTGGAATCATCTCCATCAGAAAACTCACTTCGGGTCTCAGTGGTGGCACCGTTGCTCACTGCCGAGCAACTGACGGCTGCGAATACGCACTCAAACGCTGGCCCGATTCTTATACGCGTAGTCGCATTGAATCCATTCATCAGGTCATCGGCCACGCGTGGAAGGAAGGTTGTGAAATCATCGCGCTTCCAGTGACTTTTCCACAGCTAACCCGGAAACTGCCGGCAGATTCGGTTGGCACCGTACTCTCGGCTAACGGTGAATACTGGGACCTTTCTCATTGGCGTCCAGGTAAGCCGCTGACCACCACTGCTGATCTGGATACCATCCGTCGGGGTGCGGCGGCCATCTCGCGATTCCACAGTTGCACCGCATCGCTGGGCTCATTGCACCAACCGCCTCCCATTATCGCGGAACGTTTGCAAACCCTCGCCTCAAGAACACGCCATTTTCCTATCCCGACCCAATCGATCAACCACGCTGATCTACCCACTGACGTTACGGCTGCCCTACGAGATGCCGCGAATCTATTGCAATGGAAATGGGATGAAGCCTGTGCCCAAATCCACCGATCATTAACAGAGCACTCGGGTTGCAAACTTGCCACTCAATACGTTCTGCGCGATATCCATGCTGAGCACCTTCTGTTCTCGGCGGAAAAGCCGACCGCATTGATTGATTTTGATGCCGTCCGCGTCGACACACCAGCCTCAGATCTGGCTCGCTGGGCAGGCAGCTTCCTGCCGGGCCCGCATGCAGCCGAGGACGTCTGGGATGCGGTTTTTGCCGGGTACCGTGAAAATACTGCACAAACGGACAAGGCCGCTGAAACCCCCACCGTCAAACTGGCAGTAGATCTCTGTTTTGCGGGTACCTGGCTCAGCTTGGCGAATTGGCTGGTGTGGTTGCTCGTCGAACGACGTGATTTCGACGCCCCGCCGGGGGTACTGGCAGAGCGAATTTACAATCTGATCCGAGTGGCTACGCCTCGCAGTTGACCGCCGACTGAATATTGACCCGGAAATCCCGCGGGGCGTAGAATACGCGACAGACGATTACCACTGCGAAAACGAGCGAAAACGAATGAATTCTTCCATGCGACGCTGGATTTCAAGCCCCTCGCGCTGGCTCCCCATGCTGGCCCTGCTGGGATGCTGCTGGATCGCTCCTGCTCAAGCTCAGGATAGCTTTGGCGGGGGAGCTGATTTGTTCCCTGATTTTTCGCTGGGTGGGTTTGGTGATGAGACTGCAGAACCAGTCGAATGGCGGGCCACCTACACGATCGATGAAAGCGGAAAAGGCAAGCTCGACGTTACCGCAACCTTGGGTAGTGGTTGGCACATTTACTCCATGACACAACCTGCTGGTGGTCCAACACCGACCACCTTGTCTATGAAGTCGCCGTCCGAGATTAAGCTGACGGGGAAATTCACCCCGGACCGCAAGCCGCACAGCAGTGTCTCAACTGTCTACAAAGGCCTGACTGTTGAAGAATTCGAATCCAGCGTGACATGGTCGGCAGCGATCCAGGCGCCCGCTGGATTTGATGGAAAAATCTTGGTCCAAGTCAATGGACTGGTCTGCAAAGAAGCATGCGTTCCCGTCGGTGAAACTCTTGAAGCCATCGCAGTCAATGGCTCCAGTGCTGATACCGACTCCAGTGCTGATACCGACTCTGGCCAACTGACGTCGGACGCGAACACAGAATCATCACTCTTCCGCGAAGTTGAGAAACCATTCCGTGACGGCGAATATGCCGTGGAATGGACCGCCTTTGTTTTCCCGGCAACCGTCAAGGCAGGGCAGTGGGGCGAGTTAATTTTCACTGCGACACCAGATGCTACCTATCACGTTTATGAAACAGCCGTCGATGATGCAGATCTTTCTACTAATTTTGTAGTTACGGCCAAGTCTGGCCTGCAGATTGGAAAACCAGTTGCCAACATTCCAGTGACGCAAAAGAAAGGTGTGCTGCCCTACGGCTACTTCAAAGGCAAAGTTACTTGGCGCATCCCGTTCATGGTCCCAACCACTGCAAAGCCCGGTAGCAGAACGATCGAAGGGATGATCGCTTATCAAGCCTGTACTGACGGCAGTTGTCTTCAGCCACAAGCACTCAAATTCAAAGTCCCGTTGACCGTCGCTGAATCGACTATCGAAATCCCCGCAGCGGTCATGCTGACCTCAGGCAAATCCAACGATGCCAAGGATGCTGCGGCTGAAACAAAGTGGGTCGACTCGATCACAAAACCCGCTGACGCCACCAAGCCCCCGACCGCAGACGACATTTCATCCAATGGCGGTGGCACTGACACCAACGCAACGCCGCCACCCGGACCTGCCGGAACATCAGAAGACAACGCAAAACCTGATGTAGCCGTTGCGAATACTGCAGCAGCAAACGACGCACAGGCTGGTTCAAGCACTGCCTTTCCACTGATCCTATTGTTCGCGTTCATTGGTGGGTTGATTCTGAATGTGATGCCATGCGTGCTTCCGGTAGTCGGCCTCAAAATCATGGGTTTCGTCAGCCAAGCCGGCGAAGACCGCAAACGGATCCTGACACTCAACGTGGCTTACGTGGCTGGCATCATGGCGGTCTTTGCTCTGTTAGCTGTCGTTGCGGCGGTGACAAAATTTGGCTGGGGTGAACAGTTCACGTACTTCCCCGTCCGACTCGGTCTAACACTCATTCTGTTCGCGCTTGCACTGAGCTACCTGGACGTATGGGAGATTCCTGTCCCTGGAATGGCTGCGGGCAAAGCCTCACAGGATCTACAAAATCGCGAGGGTTTCTTTGGCGCGTTCTCAAAAGGTGTCTTTGCCACGATCATGGCCACACCATGCAGTGGTCCGTTACTCGGATTCATCCTCGGGCTGACACTGAACCTGGCCCCCGCCCAGACCATCGCCATATTCCTGACTGTAGGCTTGGGCATGTCATCTCCTTACCTGCTGATCGGATTCCGACCGAAATTGATCGCGTGGTTACCCAAGCCTGGTGACTGGATGGTTACGCTCAAGCAACTGATGGCGTTTCTGTTTCTCGGCACAGTCGCTTTCTTCTTCTCGCAATTCAACGACACCCAAAAAGTTCCTGTCTTCGTCTCACTGATTGCCGTTTGGTTCGGATGCTGGATCATCGGAAAAGTCCCGAACTACGCGAACTTGAATAAACGCATTTCCGCATGGGTTGGTGGCATCGCCGCCGCGACGGTGATCAGCATCGGAGCGTTTCATTTCCTGGAACAGGTAAAAGAGCTCGACTGGAAGGACTACAACGAAGCTCAGTTGCAACAATTGCAAAGCGAAGGCAAGACCGTGATGGTCGACTTTGGTGCAAAGTGGTGTGTCAACTGCATCGTCAATTACGAGGTCGCGTTAAATACCGCCAAGACCCGAAAAGTATTGGATGAACTGGGAGCTGTCGCAATGTACGCTGACTGGACCGATCCCGACGAAAAGATCAAACAGAAGCTCAGCGAACTGGATTCACGGTCGATTCCCTTGCTGGTCATTTACCCGGGAGACCGGAGCAAAGCCCCGATCATCATGCGTGACCTTGTAACTCAACAGGCAGTGGTCGATGCCCTTCGACGGGCAGGTGCCAGTGTCAGCAGTTCTTCACTGTCGTTTTCACCCCGCGACCAAAACGTCGCCACGATCGCTCCACAGTGATTCGGAACTCTACACGGATCCTGTGAAGATGACTCTGCTCGACGCTGATGATACGATTGTCGCGATTGCCTCCCCGACGTCACCAGCGCCCCGTGGTGTTGTTCGAATGTCTGGCGATAAAACCGTGACCATCCTCAAACAGATGGGCGTCGATTGCGAGGAAATAAAAACACCTCGCCGACTCACTACCCACATTGAGCTTGGAAGCCCTCTTGGAACGATTCCCGTTGATGTGATGGTGTGGCCCACCCATCGCAGTTACACCGGACAACCCTCAGCAGAGTTGCATACCTATGGTTCACTGCCGCTATTACGGGGATTAGTTGACAAAGCGGGTCTCTGTGGCGCACGACCAGCCCGTCCCGGTGAATACACGATGCGTGCTTTTCTGGCCGGTCGACTCGACCTGACGCAAGCCGAAGCGGTGCTAGGCGTCATCGAGGCAGAACAGCGTGGAACGCTCGATCATGCACTGAGACAACTCAGCGGCAACCTGTCTCAACCTCTCGAACGAATGCGAAGCACGTTGCTGGACCTGCTTGCTGATGTCGAAGCCGGGCTCGACTTTGTGGATGAAGACATCTCCTTTATCAGTGACAAGGACCTTGTGGATCGCCTGTCTGCCATTGCTGTTGAGCTTGAGCAAACACTTCGCTTGATGCAGAATCGCGGCGGTGGCTCTGCTCGCATCTCAGTAGCACTGTGCGGCCCTCCCAATGCAGGCAAGAGTTGCTTGATCAACCGACTGGCTGACAAGCAAGTGGCAATCGTGGCTGCGGTCGCTGGCACAACACGCGACACAGTGACTGTTGATATCGAGCTACAGGGCAATCACGTGACCCTCATCGACACTGCAGGTATCGAAGAGGCAGAAACTGAAGTCTCAATGCAGTCCCAAGCTCAGTCACGACGCTCAACCAGTGAATCTCGTGTACGACTGTGGTGTGTCGATTCAACCAGCAATGACTTCGCTGCGAACGCTTCTGATTTGCAAGAACTGGCTGAGCGCACGCGAAAGCCACAGACCATTGATCTCTGGATCGCGACCAAAATGGATGTGGCCATGAACTCGACGCTGACTTCCGACCCCGACTTGCCTTGGATTCAGTGCAGTGCGTTGAATGGTGATGGGATCGATAGCCTAAAGAAATCAATCTGCGAGAATCTAAAACAGCACGATTCTGAAGAGATAGGTTCGGTCGTTGGCACGGCAG
>CAXGRW010000031.1:0-17854 GCA_964012125.1 uncultured Rhodopirellula sp. | reverse complement strand
CTGTTGTTGGGATCGCGTCCAAAGTGATGGTCACGGACCTTTTGGTCTTTGCGAAATAAACGCAAGTCACCAACGAATGGACCATCAGTTGATAAGAATTTGATGGTGAGTGTTTCACCTTGGATTGCATCGAAAGTGACGTTGTCAACCTCTTCGCCTGACTCAATCTTACCGCACAGCAATGCAGGGATTGGAAGTCGGGCACCGTCTGTTTCGTTGTAAACAGGCTGGTCTGATTTGAGGAATGGCGACAGGGTCGAGCTTTGAGGCAGGTAGCCCAGACCGGGGGCTTGGCCCATGCCAATGTGGACGACTTGTTCGCAGAGGGGCTCTGAGTGTGATGCCGTGGTGGCTCGCAACCGTTTTGTTTCTCCACGTCGGATGGCTGGTGGGATGGTCCGGCCGACTGTCGTTTTTTCACTTACTCGCAAATGCATTCGTAGACCACCACGATATTCCACATCTTTGATTGTCAGGTGGTAGATGCCTGTGTACTCGGCGGTCCATTGCAGGATAGGGTCGCTGCCCGTGAGTGGATGATCGTCAGCAAACGTCAGTTCACGTTTGTTTTCATCTGCTAGCGTTAGCACGCCATCAACCGGGCTTCCAATTCGTGATCCGATGATTTCGGCGAACAATGTTTCACCCTTCACGCACTCAAGTCGAATCGTGGTGTCACCATTGCCTTTTGATTTGAGGTCAATACCGAAGGGGGGCGCCAGGGGAGGATCCGATTCAGAGGGAATGTCCTGACTTGCCGGAGAAGTAATGAAAAAAAACAACGCTTGGGATACCGAGTCTGCCGTGTAGGCACGAATCGTGATAACCCCACCCAATGGTTTTGTGGGGGTCACGCGGTAACGGACACGATTACGATCTTTATTTTCAGGATCCAGAACTTCCACGGTCACAGGTGAACTGCACCACAGGTCAGCGACCTGTCCTGAGTCAGAACGAAGGTTCTGACCGATTAGCGTGATTTCAGTAGGCGCCGTCGGGTGTAAGGAGACTTGATCTGAGTCGCGAAGTTCTACCGCCAGTCCAGAGTGGGGCATTGCAGAGAACGCCACAGTGAGCAAACAGAGATATGCCCACACAGGGAGGTCGGGTTTTGCAACCCACCCGAAGCGGAACTTGAAGTGCAGGATCAATGATGCGGCAGATTGTTGTGCAGTTGTGTACCAGATCATGGAACCTCAACCATATACAAATCGAACTTCCCTGCCCGTTCGCCGACGTAAACCAAGCGTTTCCCGTCAGGGTGCCAGGTTGGATAGTCATCGCGTTCTTCGGACTCGGTGACACGTTGAGTATTGGATCCGTCGATGTTCATGACATAGATGTCATAGTTGCCATTACGCGTGCTCGTGAACGCGATCCTGCTTCCATCGGGTGAGACCATTGGGCGGATATCCATCAAGGTGTTGGTTGTGAGTCGCTTTTCATCAGAGCCATCAAGATTCATCGAGTAGATTTCGTAGTTGTTTTCCCGACTATTGGAATAGACGAGACGTTTGCCGTCCGGCGTGAAGGTTGGCCAATTACTGATTCCCTGGGTTTCGTTAAGTTGTTTTTTTTCAGTGCCGTCGGGTTTCACTGACCACAAATGCTGAGGACCTGTTTCTGCGAACGCATAGACAACGAGGTCACTTGTGGGTGAGAAGCAGGGACTCCGCGTGCCTCCGCGACCACTGTGGGTGATGTAGGCGTCTTTTTTGCTGTGCTGTTCCCGAATTACAAGCCTCGCCGAAAGGTTACCGGTACATTCGGTGAAGACGATGTATCGGCCATCGGGCGAAAAGAAAGGCTCCAGTTGATGTTTGTCACCTGAGTTGTCAAACATCGGTTTGGGGTTTGGTTCATCAAGACGGATTCGCATCATGCGGATCAAGTCCGGTGCCTCATCGTAACAATAAACAAGCTCCTTACCTTCATTGACAAAACGAGGGTCCCGCTTCAGTGATCCGTTATCAGTTAATTGCACTGGTTCGGCCGCAGGTAAGGCAGTAGTCAGCGTTGCTGTCGAAATAAGGGTGCAAACAATGATTGAACGCAGAATCAAAAGTGTCATGGCTTATTTGGAATTCGTCGGTTGAATCGAGTTTACAGCAGTTCGTGGATCAGGCTGCCGCCATCGAGGACTTTCATTTCAGCACGCTCTCGTGCTCCGACACCACACAATTCACTAATGGTTGTGCCAGCCATCAATGGAGTGATGGGGCGTGTTACCGGATGTTCAGCTTTGGCATCACTTTGGCCAATGCAGCGTCCCGGTTGGACGCCAGCACCCGCCCAGATCGAGAAGTAGCAATGTTGCCAGTGTTCTCGGGCAGCCCGGTTACTGATCCGTGGTGTTCGGCCAAACTCACCCATGGCAATCACAAGCGTGTCGTCCATCAGGCCTCTGTCATAAAGATCGTCCAGCAGTGCGCTGAAGGCACGGTCAAAGATTGGGCAGTGCCGATCCTGTAAGAGCTCAAAATTATAAATGTGTGTGTCCCAACCAAAGTCCCCATTGGGAGTGAATGTTTCGACGTACTCGCTCCAATTGACTTGAACATACGGGACCTCAGCCTCGACCAGACGTCGCGCCAGTAAGCAGCTTTGTCCAAAGGTCGTCTGTCCATAAGCATCACGTGTGCTTTCCGATTCCTGAGTTAGGTCAAATGCCTCGCGGGCTCCTGGTTTTGTCAGCAAGCCGTAAGCCGCTTGGTACGATCTTTTCCAGTCACTGATCCGGGCATTTTCCAATTGCTTCTGCGTCTGATCCAATTGAGTTAGCAGTTGCCTGCGATCGGTGATTCGATCAGGAGTCATTCCCGGTAGCATCTTGAGTGTGGGGATTCCAACTTTGCCCTGTTCACTGCAGCTGACCAAAAACGGGTCGTACGCTTTTCCAAGGGTTCCTCCGCCATAGCCCTCGATGCGTCGTGGCAGGTCTCGGGGAATGCCTTGGCCAACGTAGAAAAATGGTGGCAAGGCATCATGCTGCCCACGATGCTTGGCGATGATGGAGCCAAAGTTGGGTTGGACCGGCCCCGCATTTTCTTCATAGCCAGTCAGACCAACCGTGCCGGCGCCAGGGTGTCCACCATTACTGGTTTGCATCGAACGGATCACACTGAACTTGTCGCTTCGCGATGCCAGTCGGGGCAGCAGTTCGGTGAATCGCATGCCTGTTGTTCTTGTCGGGATGGTGCCGAACGGGCCGCGGTATTCCATCGGTGCATCAGGTTTGGGGTCGACCATGTCGATATGGCTCGGTCCACCCCATAGCCACAACAGCAGCACTGACTTTGCTTTCGCGCGTCGTCTGGCTTCCTCTGCTTCAGCAAGCGTTGGGATTCCGGCTCCAAGTGCGACGGGGATGCTGGCCGCCGTTTTCAGGAATCCGCGACGTCCAACGCCATTGCAAGTATTCGCTTTGAATTGTCCGAATTCGAGCATGCATGAGTCCGTGGAAGGGGTTTTGGCGGGCGTGATTTTGGCGGGGAAGAATTCCAAAGAAATCCTTTGTCTATCATTGCACCGTCACCATTGCACCATCACTGGTGCTGACTTTCAACACTGAGTCGCCTTGGGCGGCGTAAAAAAACGGTGTCCTGCGGAAAAATGAGTAAATGGCCACAAAAAAGGCATGCTGGTGTGCAGATTGCCGCCCCCCCCATTTTGCTCGTGTTCACGATTGCTGGCGACAGGAATAGGTCGTTCTTGAGTCGTAACGCCTCGTGTGCCGCATAAACTGAGAGGATTGTTGCATCGGGCCGTGTGAGAGCCGACAATAGAGAACCCGCCATTTCCCCATCCACCAGTGCCATCTCCGTCGCCGAGCCCAACGATGTTACCCAGGTACGCGTTTAATCGAAGAGGCCTTCTTCACGCGACCGCTGCTGGTGTCGTCGGCTCGTTGCTGCCAACTGAGAAAAGCGTTTTAGCGGGTGATGCAAAACAGCAGAACAACAGTCGTGCCAAATCTGTCTTGCACGTGCATCTCAGTGGCGGTGCAAGCCAATTGGATATGCTTGACCCTAAGCCTGATGCGCCTGCTGAAGTGCGTGGGGAATTCAAGCCAATCGCTACTACGGTGCCAGGCATTGCTGTTTGTGAACACCTTCCGGGGCTTGCCAAACAGATGCAGCGGTGGGCGATCGTAAGAACGCTTGCACATCGAGAGCACAATCACTTGTTAGCGACCCATGTCGCGTTGACCGGACGCCCTACACCCATTCCGCGCGGCGGTACCGATTTGGATCGCGTTGAGTCGCGGAATGACTTTCCAAACTTTGCTGCCGCTCTCGATTTTATACGCCCGCGAAATGACGGCATTCCTACCGCAGTGTCGCTACCCAATTACTTTATCGAGGGGCCACTGACATGGCCGGGGCAGCATGCTGGATTTTTGGGAGCAAAATATGATCCGTGGCAGATTAACGGTGATCCCAATGATGATGCATTCCGGATGCAGGCTTTGAGTATGCGTGAGGGGATCACGCAGCAGCGATTGCAATCACGGCGACAATTATTGGATCAGTTGCAACACCAACGTGCGGGCACGCTCAGTGGTGACGCCGGTTCCTTTCGACAGCAGCAGGAAATCGCCATCAACCTTTTGACCTCGGGGAAGGTTGTCAAAGCATTTGAGGTTGCTGAGGAAACGCCTGCGACACGTGATCGCTACGGACGCAACCAGTTTGGGCAAAGCCTGTTGTTAGCGCGTCGGCTGATCGAAGTTGGCGTCCCCGTAGTGCAAGCAGCCATGGGGATCGTGCAAACATGGGATACTCATACGGACAACTGGGGAAAGTTGAAGAACAAGCTGCTGCCACAATTGGATCAGGGTTTGTCAGCCTTAATGGATGACTTGGATTCGTCCGGCTTGCTGGATGAAACTCTTGTTGTGGTGATGGGTGAGTTTGGTCGCACACCCAAAGTGTCCACGTTGCCGGGCCAGACGTTGCCGGGACGAGATCACTGGGCTCACACTTACTCGGGCTTGTTCGCGGGCGCCGGTGTCAGGGGTGGGCAGGTGATTGGTAAAACCGACTCTCAGGCAGCTTATCCAATCACTCGATCGTATTCACCAGCTGATTGCTTGACGACGGCTTTTCATTCACTGGGTGTTGAAAGCGAAACACAAATCATGGATCCACTGGATCGTCCCCATCAATTGTGTAACGGTCAGGTAATCACTCCTCTGTATACCGGAGCGGATGAATGATACATCGGCAGCCACAAAACAGTGCATCAGGAAGTAGCTGTGTTCATCCCCGTTTGGCCCGCCGTGAGGCTTTGCAAATCGGGTCAATTGGTCTGCTGGGGATGGGGCTGAATCATTTGACTGGTTTACGTCAGGCCGAGGCCGCCGACAGCAGACCTGTTACCGGCAAAGCAAAATCGTGCATCTTTATTTTTCTGTCAGGCGGTTTGGCACAGCACGAGAGTTTCGATATGAAGCCGAATGCTCCCGACACCATTCGGGGTGAATTCAAACCCATTTCGACCAAAACGCCTGGGCTTCAGATCTGCGAACACCTGCCACGGTTGGCCGAACGTAGTGATCAGTGGGCCTTGTGCCGCTCGTTGACCCATGGATCAAATGAACATTCGGCCGGTCATCACATGATTTTGACGGGGCATTCAAAGTTGCCCCCCGGTTTCAAGCCAAATGAATCCAGTCGAACGGATCGCCCTTCCATTGCTGCAGTTGCGGGGCGAGCCACTGAATCTGTCAACAACCTGCCGCCTGCCGTCGTTTTGCCCGAAAGACTGGTTCATAATTCCGGCCGCGTGATCCCCGGGCAGGACGCCGGCGAAATGGGAGCCCCCCATGACCCATGGATGATTGATGCATCTCCTTTTCATGCGAAATCATATGGTGCTTTCCCGACGCACGACTTTGACCATCAGGAGCGAGGAGGTTCTGACAAACGTGTTTTTCAGGCACCCCAGTTGAGTTTGCCGCATGGCCTGGGAATGAAGGAGGTCAATGGTCGTTTGCAGCTTTTAGAAACCCTGCAGCATCAGCGACACAAACTCGGCGGACACGCCGAAACAAGACAATTTGATCGATTGCGGCAAGGAGCGATTGATCTGCTGACCGACTCTTCTGTGCACCATGCCCTCGATGTGACCCATGCTGATCCAAAAACCCTCGAACGATATGGCGCTAACTCTTTTGGTTGGTCCTTGTTGATGGCCAGACGCCTCGTATCAACGGGGGTTAATCTTGTGCAGGTAAATTTAGGCAACGATGAGACATGGGACACCCACGGCAATGCGTTTCCTCATCTGAAAAACAAACTGCTACCGCCGACGGACAAAGCTCTTTCTGCTTTGTTGGATGATCTTCAAGCGACTGGTGAGTTGGATGAAACATTGATCGTGATGGCAAGTGAATTTGGTAGGACGCCTCAGATCAGTCTGTTGGAGAAACATTACGACTTGCCGGGACGCGATCACTGGGGCGCTGTGCAATCGGTTTGGTTTGCGGGAGGTGGTGTTCGTGGTGGTAATGTGATTGGCGCATCTGATGAACAGGGTGGCTACCCGAGCGAGCAACCTGTCACGCCCGAGAATTTTGCGGCAACGATTTATCGTGCTCTCGGTATTCCAGCGACGGCGGTTTGGCGTGATGCAGCCGAACGGCCTCACCAGATCTACCACGGGCAGCCTATTCCCGGTCTGATTTGATTCGTCAGTCTACCCGTTCATGTACCTGTCACTTGAAGACGCACCGTTCACAACGATGAACTATCAATCAATGAAATTTTCCTTATCAGGTTCGTACGATATGCGTTTTGTTTCCATGGTGGGGACGCTTCTGCTCTGCCTGGCCTGTGGTCCTTTGCGGGCGCAATCAATCACTGCCATCACGCCGCGATCAGTCAAGCCAGGCAGCACTACCCAGTTGACCGTTGTCGGTAAGGGATTCGACTCCACTCTGCGTTTCCTGACTCGCGGCAGTTCTCAAGTCAGCGTCGATACCGTCGAAGCGGAGAAGGCAGTCATTCAATTAACCGTGCCAGCGGATGCACCCTTGGGGTCAATCGGTCTGTGGGCAGCGACCAACGCGGGCCCTATTCCTGCAACCGTTCTTGTGGTTGAGGACTTAAGCGTGGTTGCGGATAACGGTAAGAATCACTCGCTCGCTACTGCACAGAAAGTTCCTTCGCAAGTTTCGGTTGATGGTAAGAGTGATGGGACGTCGCTGGACTATTACCAGATTCATGTTGATGAAAATCAGTGGGTTACAGTCGAGGCGCTCACGCAATGCATCGCTTCAACGATGGATCCGGCGATTCGGTTACTAACAATTGATGGAAAACCGATTCTGGTTGCAGACGACGATGGTCTTGGCGTTGAGTGTCGCTTTCGGCATCAATTTGCGACAGCTGGGGACTATGTCGTTGAAATCAAAGATAGTGGGTACGCCGCAGGTGGAAGTTATCATTTGAGGATCGGTGATTTTCCTCTCGTAAGTCATTGTTTTCCCCTCGCGGTAGAGCGTGGCGAGGCGGCCGAAATCAACGTGTCGATGCTCGGGCGACAGTCACCGCTGCAGCGAGAAATTTCAGGGCAAAACGCCGCCTGCGACGATGACAGAAATATCTCCTTCCACTTCAAGGATGGACAAGATTCTGCGTGGAAAGCGATTCATGTCAGTTCGTCGCCGCAATACCTCGAAGGTGCTGAAGCGAGTTCTCTGGCCTATCCGATCGGCATCAATGGAACATTAGGCGTCGCGGGCGAGCAGGATGAGTATGTGATTCAGGGAATCAAAGACGAGACTGTGCGATTTCGTTCAAGAACTCGTAGTCTTGGTTCAACTGCGCTGCTGAAGATGCAGCTTTCAAATGAGCAAGGGCAAGTGGTTGCCGAGTCCAAAGTCACGGATGCCGATGAATGGAGTTTTGACTACAAGTTTCCGTCTGACGGTCTTTATCGTTTGAAGGCTACCGATTTGCTGGGGCGTGGAGGCGAAGGTTTTGGCTACTTGGTTGAAGTTCTACGGTCCGGGCGGGTTGAGTTGTCTCTTAAGTCTGATGCAAAGGCTCAAGAAGAATTTGCAATCGAACTCACACATGGAGCGTGTGTGCTGGACTTGCAAGTCGACCGTTTCGGTTATGACGGAATTGTTGAACTGGCATTCGCCAAGCCTGTGCAAGGGCTGCGGGTTTTGAATCCACGCATACCGGCGAAAGTAAAGGAAGTGAAAATCTATCTGCTTGCTGATGAGACGTGGAACGTTGGGAGTTCATCGCTGGTTGAGTTGGAGGGTACCGTGCCAGGAAAGGTCCCGCTGGAAGTGTCAGTCAATAGCGTAGCACTGCACCGTGCTAAACGCCCTCACATTCCCTTTCCAGGTAATTGGCGGGACGGCACTATCTTGCTCAGTGGCACTGGCGCTGAGGCAGAGTACTATTCGCTCGCACCGGAGGGTGTGTTGAAACTGGCTCGGCAGCAGAAGAGTCATCAGGCAACGCTTGTATTGAAACGACAGAATGACAAGTTCAAGTCGAACCTCACGCTTTTAAGTGATCCGTCCAATGGGCAGTGGAATGTTGTAACCAAGGCGGACAAAGACAAGTACACCCTGACGCTATCTCGCTTGAATCCAATGGAAGAGCCTTCTTCGGTTTCATTTCTTGCGTATTCCGAGTTCAACGGACGAGGACGCATGATGGAAAAAGAGTTACCAGTGCAGTGGATCGATCCGGTTAAATTGAGTGTGTCAGCCTCTGAGCCATTGGTCGCAGGTAAAACGCACTCGATCACTCTAAGTGTTGATCGTCAGGGGGACGATCCTCAGTCAGTTGCAGTCAAGTTCACATCGCTTCCGAAAGGATGGACCGTTGCTGAACCCGTTACTGTCCCGGCGGATTCGGATACGGCAGTCTTCAATTTGACTCTGCCACCGGACAATACTGCAGAAAAAGGCGTCATAGGCGTCGAGCTTGTGAGTCAGTATCAGGGGAAGTCGCTTGAATTTGCTCACGAGTTTTCTTCACTGCCGATCGCAAGTATGCCTGAAAGTATTCAGGTGCATCCGGCGAAAGTTGAGCTCACAGGGAAGTCATCCCGGCGTCAGTTGGTTGTGACTGGATATGATGCTCAGAAAGTGCCGCAGGACTGGACACGTGAGGCCGTGGTTGGTTGTCTTGATGAAAGTGTTGCAGAAGTCCGAGACGGGGTGGTTTATCCAAAGGCTGATGGCGTTACGGAGCTAGTCGTGCAGGTTGGCTCGCTGAAAGTCAAGGTTCCGGTCCGCGTGTCAGCTGCAGAAAAACATCGCAATGTTGCATTCGAGTCAGAGGTTCTTGTGGCACTGTCAAAGCAGGGTTGCAACTCGGGTGCCTGTCATGGTTCGCCCAGCGGGAAGGGAATGTTTCGCCTGTCGCTGAGGGGGTTTGACCAGAAACTTGATCTCCTCACGTTGATTCGTGAGGACTTTGGTCGACGAGTCAACCGAATAGAACCGGAACAGAGTTTGCTGTTGCAGAAACCACTCATGAAAGTGAGTCATGGTGGAGGAAAACAGCTTCAACCTGATGATCCTGCTTATCACATCCTGCGTGATTGGATTGCCGAGGGAGCTCGTGCTGATCCGCCTGAGGCTGCACGCTGTGTCCGCTTGGAAGTTTATCCTGCGCAGAAGCGAATCATGGCTCTTGAGCAGGGACGCCAACAACTGTCAGTGCTTGCTCATTTCGCAGATGGAACATCACGGGATGTGACAGATCTCGTGGTTTATGAAAGCTCTGACCAAACTGTTGCGGCGGTAGATGAGTCCGGTTGGGTTGAGGCTGGAGCACAAGGCGAGGCTGTGGTTTTGGTGCGTTTTCTTGAGCACATCGAGTCCGTTCCATTTATGTTTGTTCAACGCAAGTCAGGGTTCGAGTGGAAATCCCCCCCCGAGGCAAATTACATAGACGAACTCGTCAATGTAAAGCTAAAACAGATTCAATACCTGCCGTCAGAAACGTGCAGTGATTCGGAGTTTTTGAGACGTGTCTATCTGGATGTGATCGGTATTCTGCCCACGGTTCAGGAGAGCAAGGAGTTTCTCGCAGACACCTCCGGCGCTAAACGCGCGGCATTGGTTGATCGCCTGCTGGAACGTGAAGAGTACGCCAAGTTCTGGGCGTTGAAGTGGGGGGACCTGCTCAAAATGACCAGTCAACTGGTTGGAAAAGAGGGTGTTCACAAATATCACCGCTGGGTTGAAGAGGCGTTTCGGACGAATATGCCGTACGATGAGTTTGCCAAGCAATTGCTCTCTGCAGATGGTTCCACATTGTCGAATCCGCCAGCGAATTTTTATCGCACAGCTACCAGCATGAATGATTGCGTGGAAACCGTTTCACAAGTGTTTCTGGGCGCTCGCTTGCAATGTGCCAAGTGTCACAACCATCCTTTTGAACGCTGGACCCAAGACAACTATTACGGGCTGGGAGCTTTCTTCCAACGCGTGCAAAGACGCAAGACACAACGTCCAGGTGAAATGTTCGTCTGGTCAGCGACTACCGGCGAAGTTACCCAACCTCGGACGGGCCAGCAGATGAAGCCATGGTTGCCTGTGGATGGAACGGTGGAATCTGTCATTGACGGAGATCGTCGTGATACTTTTGTGGATTGGCTTGTGAATGTTGAGAATCCGTATTTTGCAAAGATTGAGGCGAACCGGATTTGGAGCGAATGTTTTGCTCGTGGAATCGTCGAGCCAATAGATGACTTTCGCGATTCCAATCCACCTGCCAATGGCCCGCTGCTGGATGCATTGGCGAAGGATTTTGCAAGGAATGGATTCGATCGTAAATATTTACTGAGGATGATTCTGAACAGTCGAACCTACCAAGCTAGTTATCTAGCCAATGATTCAAACCGTGAAGATCAAGTCTATTTTTCACATCAACTGCCTCGTCTGATGGCTGCTGAGCAGTTACTTGATGCGATCAATCATGCGACGGGCCTGGAAGAAAAATTTACCAATTTACCTGCAGGGACCAAGGCCACTCATTTGCCTGCCCCTGATCTGGTGAAACTTGATTTTCTAAAGGTCTTTGGTCAGCCCGAACGTAGTACGGTGTGTGCTTGCGAACGTGCGAGTGATTCCAATCTTGGGATGGCGATTGAATTATTCAATGGCTCGACCATTCACAAAAAATTGCAGGAGGAATCAAATCGATTTCGTGCGGCACTGAAAAGCGAGGTGCCACTTACGGAAATCCTTGATCAGTTGTATTTGTCGGCCGTTTGCAGATTGCCAACTGAGTTTGAGCGAAAGGCTGCGGTCGCACATTGCGGTAAGCGAGAAACGCCTGCTGATGGGCTCGCCGATGTTTGTTGGGCTCTTTTGAATACAGATGAGTTCATTTTTCAGCATTGAGGTTTTGCGGTTACCAAGTTCACTGTGGCGTAATGTTCACTCCAGTTTTTCTGCCTTCTGCCGATTTCTGTTTTTAGATAACGAACCATGAAACTAATCTTTCAGTGCCATCAACAATGGTTGCGAACCGAAGTGATAATGACAACCATCGTGTTTCTAATGGTGGGTGTTGTTGCCGCGGACGAAAGTCGTGTCAGTTTCAAACGTGACGTTGCCCCCATCTTTTTAGAAAATTGTGTCGCTTGTCATGATGCAAAGAAAGCTGAGGGTGGGTATCGCATCGATACATTCACGGAGTTGTCTAAGCCAGGCGACAGCGGTGTGATGCCTCTGAAGGTCAGCAAAGATGACGGTGCTGAATTGTTGCGGCGACTGACCGTCGAAGATTCATTTGAGCGAATGCCTGCGGAAACAGATGCGTTGACTGCAGACCAAATCAAAGTGGTAGCGGATTGGATCGGGCAAGGGGCCATGTTCGATGGTGATGACCCGGATACACGGTTGCCATTTGTTATTCCACCCATGGAGCATCCGGCATCGCCCGCCATCTACCCCGCTCCGTTGCAGGTGACCGCGATCGCTTTTTCAACTGGAAGTGATCTGGTTTTTAGTGGTGGTTACAATGAGATTCTGGTCTGGGATACACAGGGGAATCTTCAAGATCGCATTGGCAATGTGGGGCAGCAAACCTACGCGATTGCTTTTCCACCTCTTTCTTCCGGTGTACAGAAGAAGAAGTCAGGAGATGGCGATAGCGGTGCCTCACAATCTGCTGTCGAGCGACAAGTAGTTGTTGCCAGCGGACGTCCCGGATTTGCTGGTGATGTCCGTGTGATTGACCTTGCGAGTCATGAAGTGACGGCAGTGCTTGCGGCTTGTGATGACGTTGTCCTCGATTTGGCCTTTCGGCCAGATGGAAAAAAGTTGGCGGTTGCGTCTGCTGACAAGACGATTCGCATCATTGATATGGAAACCCTCAAGGTTCAAAAGACTCTGCTTAGTCATGCTGATTTTGTAAACGCGATTGCCTGGAGCAAGGATGGGACAAAGTTGGTGTCGGCAAGTCGGGATAAATCAGCCAAAGTTTTCAATGCAGAAACCGGGCAGTTGCTGATCAGTTACCAAGGGCATGGCAATGCGGTACGCGGCGTTTTTATGCTGCCTGATGGAAAACAGGTCGTGTCTACCGGAAACGACAACAAAGTACATCGTTGGAATGTCTCGGACGCTAAGAAAATCGCTGAGGTGGCAATTGGTGGTGAAGGCTACCGGATCGCAGCTGCTGGCGATTTTGCCTTCGTTCCCTCAAGCGACAATAAGTTGGTCAAAGTCGATCTCACAAAAAATCAGGTAGCCACTGAATTTAAGGGCCACGCTGATTGGGTGTTGTGTTCCGCTGTTCAATCGGATCACACCAAGGTTGCAACCGGCTCGCATGACGGTGAAATACGAGTCTGGAATCTAGCAGATGGAACGCTCGTAAGTAGTTGGATCGCGCAACCCACAGGTGCGGGGAAAGTCAAAACGAGTGAGACGGAAGCTGACGGTGGCAAGACCGTGGATGCTAAAACAAGTCCATGATTGGCTTGCCCGGCTCCAGCAGGCTGAACGGGCGATCCTGAGAATCCCGTGCAATCAGGTCGTGAGTGCCGGTCGCATGATAAACCGTCTTGGTGATGTCGGCTGGTGTGACAGGATGATCGCTGGGGTATTCGCCAAAGCGATCGCTGGATCCAAATGCTTGCCCGCCTTGTATTCCGCCGCCCGCCATCAAGACGCTTTGGCAATGTGTCCAATGATCACGTCCTGCGCCGCTAACCCCGCCCGATCTACGGTCTCCTATCTTGGGCTGGCGTCCCATTTCGCTGGTGACAAGAAGCAGAGTCTCGTCCAACATGCCTTGTTCAGCCAGGTCTTCCACTAGGGCAGAGAATGCTTTGTCAAACTCAGGTAGCAAGTGGTCTTTCAAGCAGCCAAAGTTGTTGCCATGGGTGTCCCACCCACCAGCGCTCTTGCACTTGTCTTTGATCTTCTCGTTCTCTTTCCAAAAAACGGTCACAAAGGGAACTTCAGCTTGTACCAGACGTCGGGCAAGCAGGAGGCTCATCGCATTGACAGAATTTCCGTAGCGTTCGCGAACGGAAAGTGGTTCTTTTTCGAGGTCAAAAACTGTCGTGGTTTCATTAGCCATCAACAGGTTCATCGTACGTTCCTGATGCTGTTTCCAAATACGCACCTGAGGTGATGAATCGAAATCTGTGCGGGCCTTATCCAGTATTTTGAATAGTTGTTGCTTTGACAGGAATTGCTCTCGGGTCACATCGCCGGAAACCATCAGCGATGGGGCTTGAAATAAGAGAGGTTGGTCCACAGAGCCATTCACATACAAGGGATCGAACTCTACGCCCAGCTTTGCAGCAAATTGGCCTGGACGTGTGTAGGGTTTTCGACTCGGCATGTGGGGAAGTGTGATCGCTCCGGGAAGTGTCGTTTGGCGATCTGCACGAGAGCTAACCACTGACCCCATGAATGGCCAATCATCTGCGTACGGTCTGCGGTCGTTGCCTTGGGTTTTGAAGGTCTCGTCGGGTACGTGTCCTGTCAGGTTATAGTAGTAGCCGGCGTGGTGATCATTCGTGTTCACTGTTCCCCCGACGGAGTGAACGACTGACAGTTGATGCGCCTGTTTGGCAAGTAAGGGAAGATGTTCGCAGAGTTTGATTTCGGGCGATGATGTCGCAATGGGTGAGAACGGACCACGGTACTCGCTGGGAGCATCAGGCTTCATGTCCCACGTGTCGATATGGGAGGCTCCTCCGCACAGAAAAAATAGGATGACAGACTTGGCGGTCCCACCACCCGATGTCCGGTCGCCGATCTGTTGGGCTGCACTGTTACGCTCGTCACTGTCACGCCCATCACTGCCGTGCTCGTCAGCTGATAGCGATCTTGGGGAGCCCAAATGCAAGCCTGCATAGCCGGCAGCAGAAGCGACAAGGAAGGAGCGGCGATCGATTGGCATTCCAAAATTCCCATGGTTCAGTGGACAATCGTGCTCCAGTTTAACCTTGTTCAGTTGGGTATGTGAATGGAATGCCCGATCTTCTGCTCTTGAAACGGTCGGTGCCTTCGTGTGAAGCATTGGCAGGGGAAAACCCCTAGAGTATGGGGTTGACGTTAAAATCCGCGTGATCGTCCCAGACGCGACTTTCAAGTAACGAATGATTCAGCGAATTCGTTGGACCCCAACAGGAGGGGGCACCTGGAAGTTGGCGCCCGCGCGGTCTCAGGGAGAAGTGGCCCTTTCCATGTTCGGCCGCAGTCCGGTGGGACGTGAACACCAAGGATTCGAACACGTGAGTCCAAGCGTTGGTTCTGTAAACCAATCGAATTGGTTTGCACCGTCGAGATTTCCTGTTCGATTACTCGGGCGTGAAGCGGGTTTCTCTCTTGGCGGGCGAATTGCTGGTGCTGTTTTGATGACACGGGCAGGCCGTTTGGAATTACCTGTTAGCACTCCCGCGCGATCAGTCTCATGACAACGACAACGGCTCTTATCAAGTTGCGGAATTCGCAGCAAATCTTCTTGCCGAAATTCGCCGTCTAGATGCACAAGTGGATCTCTTTTGGCATGCGGAAAAACGCTGTTGATCCGACACGGTTTGAGTGACGGAAGGGCCGTTGTGGATTGCGGTCGTGCCCCCGATGGTTTGCTCGAATTATTCGCCAACGAGTTTGAATAACTCAGTCTGGCCGGACTTGAGATTGATTCCATCCTTGTTGATGCATGTCGCCTTCGTTTTGCGAATACCGAACATAAGGTAAAATTTCACCAAAGGATCAGCAGAAAACTCTGGGATTGAGGCATTCCGTTTTGATCTGCGGTTTCGGTCTTCTACGAAAGTTCCCAGCAGTTTGACGTTCATGTGCCACTGGGATCACTGATCAGGCCTCAACGATAGGTGCGTTGGCTAAGTTCGTTGATGTGACACTGTGAAGTGAGTACTTCTTCGTCTTTGATTCCGCTTACCCGTGATCCGAACAAGCAGGGAAGCGAAAAGCGAGTCGGGCTGTATCTTGTTCACCGTGCTGGGGGTGATGTGCTGCTCTACCAGAAATTGATCCAGCATCTGGACGAGCAACAAGCTGTTTTCGGATTGCAGTCGAAAGGACTTGATGGTGACACAGAACCACTGAAAAGCATTGGCGAAATGGCACAATGTTACACTCAGGAAATTCTTGCTCAGCAGCCCGAGGGGCCTTGTCGACTTGCAGGGTATTGCTTGGGCGGGAGCATCGCGTTTGAGATCGCTCGGCTGTTACAGGCAGCAGGGCATCAGGTGGAAATGGTGGCGTTACTTGATACCGATAATTTCAGCCAGATGAAACGTCCGGGTTTCATTTCAGTCTTCAGCCAAAGGGTCTATTTTCATGTCAGGAATTTGCTGCGACCGAATTGAAAAATGGCAAGCTATTTTTCCAGTAAATTGCAAGTGATTCGAAATGGTGAGCTGAGGTTGCTGGTGAGGGCGACACTGCCTTGGCTGTTCGGATCAACAAATAAGGGAAATGTGGCGGAGAAGCCACCGGTTTTAGACCTGAATCAGGCAGCCGCGTTTGCTTACGTTCCCACCTACTACCCCGGGACTGTCACGCTTATTACTCCAAGAACGAATTACAGCTTTTTCCCCGATGAACGGATGGGTTGGGGAACGCTCGCAGATGGCTTGGAAATCATCAAACTTGATGTCTTGCCACATGCAATGTTAGAGGAGCCTGGAGTTGAAAAATTGGCCGAATCACTTTTGGCCCAGCGGAAAGAAAATCGCAATTCCTGTCGGGTCTAAGCATTGTCTGTCTGTGGACGTTAAACTGTGAGCAACCAACGACTGAAATTGTTCATGTCGTAATTACTTGCCGCGTTCGTTTGCGTTGAAGATGAAGAAAATGCGATTCGCCAGTCATGCTGTGATCTGTTTAGTCCTGCTGTCTTTGCCAGTATTCGGCGATGAGCGACCCAACGTTGTGATTGTGATGGCCGATGATCACGGCTACGGAGATACTGGGTACACCGGCCATCCTTTCGTTCAGACCCCAAATCTGGATGCCATGGCTGGAGGGGGTGTCGTTTTCAATCGTTTTTATGCCAGTGCACCTGTATGCTCACCCACTCGAGCAAGCGTCATGACGGGGCGGCACCCATTTCGGACCAATGTGCCAAATCATGGGCACTACATGCGGCCCCATGAAACGACGATTGCTGAGGCTTTGAAAGATGCCGGCTACGTGACGGGGCACTTTGGAAAGTGGCATATCGGATCGGTGCAACCCAACAGTCCTACCAGTCCCGGCGGTGCGGGTTTTGATGAGTGGCTTTCAGGATTGAACTTTTTTGACAACGATCCCTATCTAAGTCGAAATGGAAGCTACGAGCAGATCAAGGGACCGGGAACAGTGATCAGCATGGATGCCACGATCGATTTTCTGACCCGGCATCACAACGGCGATCAGCCGATGTTTGCAGTGACCTGGTTTCCTTCACCGCACGATCCACAGGAAGAACTTCCCGATCTTCCTCAAGCCAGTAAACTGTACAACGATCAAAACACAAAAAAGCCAGGCTACTTTCGTGAAATCACGCTGCTTGACCAGCAGATCGGAAGGTTGCAGCAGGCGTTGATTGATCTGGGTATCAGGGAAAACACATTCTTTTTGTATTGCAGTGACAATGGTGGTCTGGTGCCAGCCTCATCGGGTGGCAGAGCCAAGAAAGGCAGCATTTATGAAGGGGGTTTGCGTGTCCCAGCTATCTTGCAGTGGCCTGCCAAATACAAGGCTGCGCGGATTGATACACCTGCGTTTTCATCGGACCTTTACCCCACGCTTGTCTCTGTTGGTCGAGCCAAGGTAAAGCACCAAACGCCGCTCGATGGGATCGACCTTGCAGCAGTGATTTCCGGAGAACAAACGACTCGCCCGGGAATGGGATTCTGGCATGGCTTCCGCGATGGGCAGGGAACTTGGAGTGACAGAATCATCAAGGCATTGATGGAAGCCAAAATGGCAGGAAAGCCCAATCCGCATCCCGAACGAATTTTGAAAAATGTAAATGAGTTTCCTGACTTTCAAAGCCTCGACTCACGCGGGCACGCGGCATGGAACGCATGGCCGTGGAAACTGCATCGAATCGAGATTCGAGGAAACGTCAAGTACGAACTTTATCACTTGGTGAATGATCCCATGGAAGCAAAAGATCTCAGCAAGCAGGAGCCCGAACGAGCTCGTGAATTGACTACTGCGTTAGAGAACTGGCAACAGTCTGTTTTGCGAAGTTGGTCAGGTGCTGACTACCAACACTGAGCGGTATTCGCTTCTCCGGTGCAGGGTGGAAACAACCCTGCCAGTGAAGGCATGTTTTGTTTCTGAAGTTTGCTACTTCAAGTGTTCGCGTAAAAAGTTGGCCATGTC
>CAXGRW010000030.1:0-17979 GCA_964012125.1 uncultured Rhodopirellula sp. | reverse complement strand
GCTTTTTCATCCTGAGTCAGTACACCACTTTCAGGTGGAGGCATCACCTCATCAGGATCTAACGTTTTCAAACGCTTCACTAATTCTGATTCCCCAGCATGCCCGGGTTTGATCACTCCCGTCGACATCACCTCTTCTCGAGAATCTAATCGCAAATCCGCCTCGCGGTGTTCATCATCAGGCCCGTGACAGGCGAAGCAGTGCTCTGCGAGTATGGGCCGCACGTCTCGATTGTAAAGAACACCCGCGGCGACCGTACCAACATCCTCTGCATGCACATGCATCGCGATGCCGAGAGTGACCAACATCCATGAGATTAAGGGAAAACAGGCTGCGAAATTTAACACCATACTGCCCGCAATTATCGGCTCGTGAATGTGATGAATGATCCAAGAAGGTAGGCGTCAAGGAGCATCAGCGTTGAAACAGAAATGAATACATGGCCAAAAAATGAATGGCGACAAACCTATGATAGTCGCAGAATGCCGTTGTCTGTTCCTCTTGTGACCTGTAGCTGTCATCGCTTGTCGGTTTCGTCGCTAACCATCTCATACAGAGTATAAATCAATTGTTATTGTTTCACATGGTGATCGCAAACGTCGATTTTGAGAGGAATACTAACAGGGCACACATGGAAACTACAGCAAATAGTCAGAATGCTGGTTTGATTCCAAATTGTGTTGCAACAACCATTCTCTGATGCTTTTCCGAAAAACGTGTCAGCTTCGAGGTCTTACGATAAACTTGCAATAAGCCCATTTTTGTGAAACAACCTGTCATCAGAATGTTCGTTGGTGCTCCAACCCTGTAACAAACTGCATTCCCACAACAAAATCTACTGCAAACATGTTCACAATTTTTTCCCGAAGCATCATCGCGTTGCTCTTAATCCATTCTCTACCTGTCTCTGCTGATGAAGGTAATGCTGATAAAGGTAATGTTGAGAGCAAATGGAAATTAGCTCCCCTTACCTACAACAACCCGGGGCTCAAGGTTGATCTGGGGGTTGGTTTATGGGCGTGGCCGTTGCCGATGGACTATGACGGTGACGGAGACATGGATCTGCTTGTGGCCTGTCCTGACAAACCCTCGAACGGTGTCTTTTTTTTCGAAAATGGAACTCAGGATCCAAAAGATCCGAGGCCAGTATTTAAACCAGCAGTTCGACTGGGCAAAACGACTCACAATTTTCAGGTCAGCTTCGTCGATGGGAAACCTCGCATCCTCAAGCCGGGATACGAATTCCCAAGAGATTCGAGTACCGGTCAATTTGATTTTTCACATCCCGTTAAAATCTACCCCCGCACCAATGTCCATGACCGCAACGTGCGAGCCAACATGTGGCGATACGTTGATTACGATGGTGACGGCGATCAAGACTTGATTGTCGGAGTGGGAGACTGGTCAGATTATGGTTGGGACGCTGCTTTTGACCGAAACGGTGATTGGAACAATGGCCCACTGCATGGTTACGTTTATCTGATAAGCAATCAGGGCTCTGACAAAAAACCTGTCTATGCAGATCAACCGACCAGAATCACAGCGGGTGGAAGCGTGATCGACGTGTATGGTTGGCCCTCGCCAAATTTTGCCGACTTTGATGGCGATGGTGATCTTGACCTGCTCTGTGGTGAATTCCTTGATGGTTTCACCTACTTCCAAAACACAGGCACCAGATCAAGACCCGAATATGCCGCTGGTCAAAAGCTACTCAATCGTCAACGAATGCCATTGACGATGGATTTGCAGATGATCACGCCAACTGCGATTGACTGGGACAGTGACGGTGACATCGACCTGATCACTGGTGACGAGGACGGTCGGGTCGCGTTGATTGAGAATACAGGTGAACTTTTATCCGGCGTGCCTCTGTTTAAAACACCATTCTACTTTCAGCAGGAGGCCGATTCGCTCAAGTTTGGTGCGTTAGCAACTCCCTTTGCGTTTGACTGGGACAACGATGGTGATGAAGACATTCTGTGCGGAAACACAGCGGGTTACCTCGGTGTTTTCGAGAATCTTGGGCCGGCGAAGAATGGCTTGCCAAAATGGTCTGCTCCGAGAAAAATCAAAGCTAAATCTGTCGGATCAGATCATGCTGCCACATTCCGCGTGATGGCGGGTCCCAGTGGATCCATCCAAGGGCCGTGTGAAGCCAAATGGGGTTACACCACACTTTCAGTCGCAGACTGGAATAGTGACAACCATCCTGACATCATTTACAACTCCATATTGTCGCGCATTGGGCTTCTGATTGGCACGCAGAGTGGTTTGCAAACTGCCGAGCTGAAGTTCAACAAACCTGAAACACCGCCAGATTGGTACTGGGAGAATCAGCCATCAACCGCAGCACTTACACAGTGGCGAACCACACCCGTCGCCATTGATTTTGATGGTGACGAAAAGCTTGACCTTGTCGCGTTGGACCAGCACGGTTTTCTTGTTTTACGTTCGCATGAAAAAGCACCGGCACGTATTTTTGTTGATGAAGATAACCGCCCGATACAACTCAATCCAAGATCATGTGGCAGTTCCGGCCGAATCAAACTGGCCGTTGTTGATTGGGATAGCGACGGGCGACTGGACATCCTCGTTAATTCGGAAAATGCAACATGGTACCGCAATTGCGTTGATCGAGAAGACAAGGTTGTTCTAAAGAAAATTGGCAACCTCGCCCGTCGTAACGTTGCCGGACACACATCCAGCCCCGCAGTGTGTGATTTTGATAACGATCAAAAACCTGATCTGCTAGTCGGGTCAGAAAATGGTCGTATCTACCATATCAAACACGATGATTGCGTTACCTATGATCAACAGCAATTACTCGCTCGCCAGCCAAAACAACAAGCCCCAGCTCGATTCCCAGGATTCGTGAAAGAGGAGTTTGTGTTTACCAAGGCCAAGTTCCCCCAATGCCACGCTTCAACGATTTGCGAAACCAGCCGAGGGCTTGTGGTTGCCTGGTTCGGAGGCACTCGGGAAAAGGATAAGGATGTTGGAATCTGGACCTCCTATCACGACGGAAATCGCTGGACCAGTCCCAAGGAATGGGCCACGGGTGTCCAGCACGAACGTTTGCGTTATCCATGCTGGAACCCAGTTCTGTTCCAAGCAGAGGATGGTGGCACTACGACGTTATTTTTCAAAGTTGGTCCGGACCCACGTTCGTGGTGGGGCGAAATGATGTTCAGTTACGATCAGGGCCGGACCTTCCGTGACCGCCTTCGGTTGCCCGAAGGAATCGACGGCCCTGTCCGCTGCAAGCCAATGTTGATCGCCAAAAACACCCTCCTGTGTGGTTCATCCACAGAGCATGACGGCTGGCGAGTGCATTTTGAAAAAGTTGCACTCGAACAAGGAAAGCCAGCAGGCACATGGAAACGAATTGGACCGATCAATGAATCCAAACAATTCAATGCAATTCAACCCACCTTTCTTAAGCATGCTGATGGCCGCATTCAAGTCCTATGCAGAACAAAAGAAAGTGTCATCAGCACAAGTTTTTCGGCAGACAATGGCGATACATGGTCACCCATGCAAGCGACAAACCTGCCGAATCCGAATTCAGGTATTGAGGTCGTTACCCTTCAGGATGGACGACACCTGATGATCTACAACCACCTAGGGTCTGGAACCACAGGATGGGGGCGTAGGGGACTCTTGAATCTCGCAATTTCTGCAGATGGGCTGCAATGGAAAAAGGTTGCAGTTCTTGAACAGGAAGAAAAACAGGAATTCAGCTACCCAGCCATCATTCAAACCAAGGACGGCATGGTGCACATGACGTATACGTGGAAACGGCAACGTATCAAACATGTCGTGATTGATCCGAGCCAAATCGATACCGGTGAGGTGTTAAGTCTCGAGAACTGGCATGACCAAGGGACCGAGTGATTTCAAGCGATCACACAAATCACCACCATTCGTCAGATATCTTAAATTTGTGTTTTCTGAATTGGCGAGATATGGAAAGTTCCCTGCCGTCAGCAAAAATGGTTCATGCTAAACGCTATGACGCTTCAATCAATTCCAACAACAAACACCAGTGGCTTCGAACGTAAAAACGCTGGTCATGAATCTGTTTCTAAACCTTGTGTTCCTTCACTCGGTTGTTTTTTATTCATGATTTCTCCATCACGATGGTTATGTCGAGGTTCGTTCATCGTCACGCTGACCGTGATGGGATTGATAAGTGGGGCTTACACAGTCGGCGATGAACCGGAACACGTGTCCCTCGAGGAAAGCAAAATACGCAAAGCGATCGAGGCAGCCTTGCCTTTGCTGGAACAATCATCAAAAGGTTCGGCCGAACAACGCAAGTGCTTTACCTGTCATAGCCAAGCACTTCCGGTCATGGCCTTGAGTGAGGCGAGGTTGCGGAATTTTGAGGTTGATACCAACAACTACGAAAGACAAATCAAGCACACTGCCACACACCTGCGAAAAGGCAAAAAAAGCTACGCCGAGGGAAAGGGGCAGGGCGGTGGTGTTGATACAGCTGGTTACGCCTTATGGACTCTTGAAGTGGGCGATTACCCTGTCGATCCTATTGTTGATGCTGTCACACGCTTCCTGCTGGCATCACCTGGGGATTCAGATCATTGGCAATGCAGTAGCAATCGGCCTCCATCCGAATCAAGTGATTTCACAACCACGTATCTTGCGATCCGCGCATTGAAATATTACAGCAATGAAAATCAGAAAATTGCTGCGCAGAAGCGGTACAAATCCACGTTAAAATGGCTTCTCGCCGCCACGCCAAAAACGACTGAGGACAAAGTATTTCACTTACGATCACTCGATTATCTCAATGCCCCAGTAGAATCAATGAAGCGATTTTCCGCTGACTTGCTCAAAGCTCAGCAAGTTGATGGCGGCTGGAGTCAACTCGATGGGATGGAAAGTGACCCATACGCGACAGCAACGGTACTGGTAGGACTGATCCGAAGCGGCCAGACAGATCGCCAACAACCGGCCTATGCCAATGGGATTTCCTATCTCGTGAAACACCAGACAGCGCAAGGATCATGGCATGTAAAGTCGAGGAGTAAACCTTTCCAGAAATACTTTGAAACAGGGTTTCCCCACAAGAAAGATCAATTCATCTCGACCAGTGCCACCGCTTGGGCAACGATTGCTTTGCTTCTGGCACTGCCATCAAACGAGGCCAGTGACACATTAGAAGAAGAAAAATTCAAAACTGCTTCAGACAAAACCGATTGAGAGCATATCACGCTTCTTCTGAGGTCGTTTTTTCCCGAACCAATACATCATCGCCATCAACTTTTACCTCAAAGCAGTCAACGCGTGTCTTGGGGTTATCCTCCCACGTTCCATCACGAATACAGAAACGCCAGGCATGCCATGGGCAGGTGACCATTTTCCCCTCGACGTATCCTTCGGCGAGCGAGGCCCCCATGTGAGGGCAAAGGTCATCAATCGCAAACCATTCCTCTCCCGTTCGAAAAACTGCGACCATTCGCCCATCGACGGGGACAGCCCGCCCTTGTCCTTCCTCAAAATCGCTGATTTTTCCCACTATTTCGAAATCGCTCACAATCGTATTCTCTTTTCCATGCTGGTTTGCGTTGTACAAATCGCCCCTTCTCAGGCACACTTTAGCGTGTCTGGCAAGATAATGCCGACCCCATTCAAGAGAGCACTTCTGGTTCACTGATCGTACCAGTGCTGCCACCTTCATTTACCGTCACGTTTTTACCGTCACGACAGAACACCATGATCAACCATGACCGCCGCCGCAAGCTCGAATCCCGCGTTTGGCCGCACGTGCAGACGCCAGCCCAGTACGTCGGTGGAGAACGCAACATCGTCGTAAAGGATCATGCCAAAGTGAAGGGAAAACTTTGCCTTGGCTTCCCTGACGCCTACACGATTGGCATGAGCCATCATGGATTGCAGGTCCTGTATTCGCTTATGAATCGTCGCGACGACTGGTGTGCCGAGCGTGTTTTCACACCGTGGCCAGACATGGAAAAACTGCTGCGCGAGCACGAAATCCCTTTGTACACTCTGGAAACGTTCACTGCGTTGAGCGAGTTTGATGTCGTGGGCCTGTCTTTGCAGTATGAGATCAGTTCTCCCAATGTTCTGACCATGATTGATTTGGGGGGCATTCCGTTAAAAGCGATTGACCGAACCATGGCTGATCCACTGGTGCTTGCCGGTGGCCCCTGCTGTCAAAATCCAGAACCCATGGCTGACTACTTCGACGTCATGATTACTGGCGACGGTGAACCTGCTCTGCCAACAGTGTGTGACCTGTGGATGAAACTTAAAAATGAAAGACGGCTGCCGGATGGCTCTTTTGCAACAGGCGAGGAAGGACGCAAACAGCGTGAAGAAGCGCTTGTGTTTGTGGCACAAGCAATCGAGTCAGCTTATGTACCGCGGTTCTACATGCCGGAGTACGGGGACGGTCGCATCGCCACTCTTCACCGTACACGCAGTGATGTTCCAGAAACTATTGCTCCAAGCGTCATCAGCGATCTGGATGGCATTCCGCTGCCAACTAGCCCCATCGTTCCCTACATCGAATGTGTTCATGACAGAATTGCGGTAGAGATCATGCGTGGCTGTCCACATCTGTGTCGTTTTTGCCAAAGCACTGTCATTAAGCGACCCTTGAGAGTGCGTGAAGTCGACACAATCGTTGACGCAACTATCGAGAGCTACAAGAACACTGGCTACAACGAGATCAGCATCCTGTCGTTGTCCAGCAGTGACTACCCACACTTTGAACCGCTGGTAACAAAACTTCACGAGGTATTCAAACCACTGGGTGTTAACATCAGCGTGCCAAGTTTACGAGTCAACGAGCAACTGCGCACCCTGCCTGTTCTACTGGGAAGCGAACGAAGACGCAGCATGACGCTTGCACCCGAGGTTGCTCGTGATGACATGCGAGAGCAAATCCGAAAGAAAATCAAGAACAGTGATTTGATTGAAGGTTGCCGAGTCGCATTCCAAAATGGATTTGAGAGCATCAAGCTGTATTTCATGTGCGGACTGCCGGGTGAAAGGCCCGTAGATCTGGATGGCATCGTCGATCTAGCGGAAAAAATCGCGACGGTTGGCAAAGAAGTCAACGGCCGTTACGCCCGCGTCACCGCCAGCGTGTCCAATTTTGTGCCGAAGGCACACACTCCATACCAGTGGAATGGGATGCAACGACGCGAGTACTTCCAATGGGCCCACAAGTATCTTTGGAGTCGACGTCGCATTCGTAGTGTGAATATCAAATGCCACGATGTCGAAACGAGTCTGTTGGAAGGTGTTCTGAGTCGCGGTGATCGCCGTACAGGAGAGGCAATTCGTCTCGCTTGGGAACGTGGCGCGAGGATGGACGGCTGGCACGAGTACCTTGATGCCCAGCGTTGGTGGGACGCCATCGCTGACGCAGGCATTGATGTAGAAAAACAAGTCCACGAAAAATACGAGTTGATGGACAAGCTGCCGTGGGACCACGTGAACGTCAAATTCGGGCGTGCATATCTTGAGAAAGAACAGGGCAGGGCGACTGTACAGCTCGCCGAAATGGCTAATGCAACCTAGTCAGGCGAAAGATTTTCAGATCACTGGCTTATCAGTCTGCAGCAAATTCACTGCTGCAAGCAAAGGGTTCGATGTGCACATGCACATCGCGAACCCTCGGCAAACTGACCAATAGCTGGTCTTTGACGTGGTGGGCAATTCGATGCCCGGCATCCACCGTCATCATGCCCTCAACCTGCACATGGATTTCAATGAAGTATTCAAGTCCACTCTTTCGAACACGAAGCTTCTCAACAGCTTGAACACCACCAACGGCCTCCGCGATTGCCCGAACCTGCTGCACTGTTTCTTCATCTGCTTGCTGGTCCATCAACTCGGCTGCAGTTGAAAGAAAGATCTTTCCTCCCGTGTAAATCAGGGCAGCACAAACGCAAAGTGCTGCGATGGGGTCAATGTACCGTCCCCAATCACCCACATAGGGCGCGGCAATTAACGATACAGCGACCAAGCCTGATCCAATTGCATCGCTTCGATGATCCCACGCCACAGCGGTAAGCGAGGAGGAATTAAGCCGCTTGGCAACTCGCATTGTGTATCGGTAAATCACTTCCTTGATCACCGCACAGACACTGGCGATCAACCCGGCTGCAATGCCCGGCACCTCTAACTCACTGCCAAACCGCTTGATTGTCTCCAGTGCCAGCAAACCTGCACTGAACGCGACCAATAGTGAAACACTAAGCCCTGCGATGGATTCAGCCTTGGTATGCCCATAGGGATGATCGTCGTCCTCCTCCACCTGAGCCATGCTGAGGGCTCCACGGACAGCCATGGAACTGGCAACATCACCGATCGAATTCACGGCATCTGCAATAAGTGCCGCCGAACCCGTTGCTATCCCTCCCGCCAACTTGCTCAGCACCAAAAGAAAATTGACTCCTAAGCCCCACACCGCAGCACGTTTGGCATCCACGTAAAGACGCTGGCGCACGGCGACCGAGGCTTCGTCACGGGGAGGCGTAATTGACAAGCAACGGTCTCTTCAAAGGGAAATTCCGGTTCTCAGGCTTCCTAACAGTAACTCACATCGATGACACTTCAAAGTCCAGTGCTTTCCGCCAAAGTCGTTCCCTAACTTGAAATAGCGAGATCTCCCATGAGGGTAAATCGAATTCAAGGATCGTGATTCAGCTTGCCAACGATTCACTGACGTTGCTCAACCTGCGTGAAAGAACTGTCACTCCCGTGATTTCGTGACCTACTCGACATCGGGCCGTTGGGGAATGTTGGGGGATGAGAGAAGACAGCGAACACGGAAGCAGCCAGCCAACACCGCTAGTGAAGAGTTCACGCATTCCCTCTCGCATCTTTTCCATCATGCCTGCTTAAACTTCTTCCAGCTCTTTCTTTTGAGCTTGATATGCAAGGCTTTCCGTAATTGTGGCACCTCTGATTGCTATGGCATTTTCTTCTCACGACGAATCGATTGCCCCAGAACGAAACTTCTTTGGTGTTCTAAAAGTCTTGAAAGATGATAGTTGCTTACAACTGAGACACGGAAGCACGATCCACGGAACACAACTCACAGGATCCAAACGTTCTGTACCAACGATTTAGGACGGACAGCAAAGTGGAATTGGATTGTTGTCAAAAGCTCACCAAAGACTGAAGCAAAATCTCAACACAAGCTTGGTTGGACCTTGTCTGTGGAGTTCTGTCGACGTACGGACGTGCCACCAACCAAATGCACACGATCGAAATCACCCCTGCCGTAATCAACATCGCAAACACCCACTTTTCATTTCTCCGTGACAGCAAGTCAAAGATAAGCACCCATGTGGGTGAAGAATGATTGATCCTTGAAAGGATGGAGTGTGAGCAATTCGATGCGCTGGTACTCGACGCCGTCAGTAGTGGTGCTATCCCGAACATTTACTGACGAGGGAGGCATTTCAGCCGTACTCGGAACGATTAAATCAAAACGGCGTCTTGGCGGTCCAGCTCTCTAATAATCACTTGGATCTCGTGCCCTTGGTGCGACGATGCTGGGTTTTTCAGTCGGATAATTACCAGCGAGGGTGACCGGGAGCTTTGAAGCCACGCTGCCACTTGGGCACTTATCATGCGTCCCAAGCATCCGCTTTTAAAAGAAGCCGAACTCGAAAAGGCGACCCCGCCGGAAAAAATGGAATCAGAGGCAGCTCCCCTTTGGGCGGATCAGCGGCACAACTCGGTGAGCGTGGCGAAACTGCGGTGATTGCAAAACGCAGAAAAACTGTCGCAAATAATGAAAAACCAGCCCGGCGTGGTAGTTTAGGTCACCTGCGCAAAAAAGGAGGGATCGATTCTGATCAAATTTGAGTCAACGCAAGTTTGATCTTGCTGCTTGTTTCACGCGTTTGCTACTTTCCGGCTTCCTTGGCCCATGTTTGTATCTGTTTTTGAAGGAATGACTGCAGTTCGGAACGCGGAATGGTCGATGACGCCTTTGTTTCCGCTCCCTTCGCGCTGAAAAGTCTCTCTTCGCTTACGGATTGCTTCCTGGGACAAGGATCACGGCGCTGACGACCGGTGCGGAAATGGCCAATCACTTCGTTCGATCAGGATGATTTGACGTTGCTGGCCCGGTCACTACGCGCTTTCGCATCCATTCGACTCGACAGGATTTCACCCTCTGAGGGTGTTATCGATTCGATGGAAGTTCCAGTCCCACACGGGAGCAATTCGATTATGCAGATATACGGCCCCTATCGGGTTTCAACAACGCAGCCCAATGCTGCAGCCCAACGCAGCCAGCCCCAGAAACCGGCTGATGCGACTCCGAACCCCACCAAAAGTGCGGTAGACCAACTTGATTTATCCAGCGCGGCCAGCGGAGTGAACCGCATGGCCCCGAGCTCGGCTGCCGCTGGCGGTGGCGAGATTCGGATCGACCGCGTCGCTGAGATTCGCAGACAAATCGCTGACGGGAGCTATGAGACTCCTGAGAAGATGGATGCCGCTCTTGATCGGCTCCTGGATCAGTATGCCTAGGCAGGCCGATCCGATCAGGTTTTTTGAATAACCTACCTTCGGCGTCACACCGGATAACGGCGACGCGTGCGAGGTGCTTACCTCGCCGCCGTTTGTGGTATGCAGCCAAAACTCTTCGCGTATCGTCTGTTTTTTCCGGTCATGGCTTCACGGTCAGTTATATTGACGCTTGATGTAAATGTCACCCTGTATCGGATGTCCGGCTTTCATGTCCGGATGCATCGGATCCCAATTCGAACTGAAAACGCCCGTGTCCACCGCTGATTCCCTTGAACCACTGAACGTATCTTCATCGCCTCGAGAGAGGTTCGAGGAGTACCTGCAGACACGCGGGTTGCGACAGACCAGTCAGCGGAAGTTTTTGATCGAGGCGGTCTTCGAGGAACATGACCACTTTGACGCAGACGAATTGATCGATCGTTTACCGCGTCGAGGTGAAAAGAACTACGTCAGTTCTGCAACCGTTTACCGGACCCTCCGCGAATTTGTGGATGCTGGGCTGCTGAAAAGCTTTCAACTTGATGGACGCACCGTCTACGAATTGGATTACGGGTATCCCCAGCACGACCACCTGTACTGCACTCGATGCAGAGGTTTGTTCGAGTTTCAAAGTGCGGAGCTCATGAAGACGAGGGACACTGTCGCTGCCGAGAAAGGTTTTCGCGTGAGTGGTCATCGAATGATCATCCAGGGCGTCTGCCGTGATTGTGGCAAAAGCCGTCGCAAGAAACGCAAGCAGGATCTGGTTTAGAGCGATTCGCGAATTTGCTTTAGAATTGCAGCAAATACAAGTTCATTGTCATCAAAATTACGGCTCTCTGCTTGCAGTTGCAGAATCAAGGTTCTACCTCCTGCCAGCAAAATAATCAGTCGCGAGACGATTAATAGATCGAGATAGTAGAACCTAAAGTCGATCGATTTCTCATCCGGCAGTGCCCCGGGTAGTGATACCTGTTCACGCTCGATTTCGTCGTAATCCTCAGCAATGGAATCAGCCACCTCCTCGATGATCTCACTGACCAGCTGTCCCTCACGCTCTCTCTCTAGGCTGAAAAAGCCACCTGTGGGCAACTCCAGTGTGACGCCATCACTGCCCTCATCTTCCGGTCGTTCAATTTCTTTCCAGTTGTCAGGATAGAGAAATTTGATTCCAAACGATTCGAATGTGGCAGGCATGCTCGGGACAATCTGGGGTCAGCGGTAAAAATCAATGTTTTGGGACTGTGCATGATGCGCTAGTTGGTCGATAAATCCCAGCCGTGTTAGCTACGTTCTGGATCAATAAGGTGAGCTCGCGTTGCGTAAAAACAACGATTTTGGTACTCCCCGGTGCTTGTCGCCGCTGTTTTGGAACCAATCATGCCCGTCAAATTGCCCACACAACTTTTCGCACTACTGTGGCTGACAGTATTTGCTTGTTGCGGCTGCCAAAGCATGAGCCATAAGCAACAGCAAAAATTGATTGACGCGAGACGTCACTCCGGAATGGGTTTTCAAAAAATCCACAACGGCAGCTGGGAAGATGCTGAGAAATTATTCACACAAGCCCTCGAGAAATCAGAGAATGATGAGCGGGCGCACTGGGGCTTGGCAGAAGCACATTGGAATCGCGAAAAGACGACCTTGGCAGTCGAACACATGGAACAAGCAGTTCGCCTGAGTGCTGGTGACCCCAAAATGGTCCAACGCTTGGGGCAGATGTATCTGGACATGGGTAGGCTTGAAGAGGCGAAAACCCACAGTTTATGGGCACTGGAATCCGAGCGTGATTCAGCAGAAGCCTGGGCACTTTATGGCGATTGCCTTCGTGCAGGCGCTGGTGCTTCAGATCCTGATCATCCAGCCCTACAACCTGCACTTGCAGCTTACCATCGAGCCCTCGCGTTGCAGCCAGATTACCCCAAAGTACAACAAACGGCAGCCGAGATTTACCTGCAACAACAACGTTACGACCGTGTCTTGGCAACCCTTGATCGCTTGCACGACACGCATGGAGTCGACGCTGCTTCGTCCCGCGTGGACCTACTTCGAGGGATCGCATTGAGGCAAGAACAAAGAACCGATGATGCTAAGGTGAGTTTCCGCCGGGCCATCGCCAAGGATGGAAGCGATCCTGAACCCTTGATTGAGTTAGCAGCTCTTGAACTCAAAGACGGCCAAGTGGAACGAGCTCGATCTGCATTGGAACAGGCAGCCAAAATCGCTCCCGAGCTCTTCGCAGACGGAATTCTGGTCGCGGAATTACAGGACGCGGAACAACGGATCGCGGTTGAATCTGCTGGGAAAGATGCGCGGCAACGTCATTGACGAAGGATCAAACATGAATGGCCAAGCCAATGCCCCACATGTGACAGACACAGTCGCGCAGAGCTGACGAACCATGACTTGATTTTCAATGTTTTGAACCATGAAGTCCTGTCCCTGCCCGCCGACACCCTTCCATTTCCGCAAAGCCCCCCTCAACCCTGATTCGAAGTACTCGGCACTGTCTTACGTATGTTGCCTCACGAATGAGATGCCGCGGGCCATGAACAACAATTGTTCGGGTTGTTCTGATTGAACGAATTACAACACCACTGTGCCTGCAAGTCGCCAGAATCCTCACTGCTTAAAATCACCATATTGCTGAAAAAACCTGAGGTTCTTGACAATTCGGAACATACTGCCGACGCACCCTGGTTATCTGGGCTAGGCTTCGTTAGTCCCTTGTATCGCAAGAGTTTCAAGCTTGCACGAGCCACTCGCTTCTGAATGGAGCTTCATCATGTCACTGCATAACAGCGCCGGGCAGCCTTTTCCTAGTAGCCACGACCACATCGCCCCAGACAATAACGTATTCGTGGATCGCCGAAGAGCCGCGACCGCGGGACAACAGCAAGCCGAGCGTCGACAATTCGGAAGTTCGCATAGGGGGCTATCACCCGCCGGTCGCGAGTTGGCTGTCGCAATTGACGAGTATAAAGTGGAACACCACCGTCGTTACCTGACCTGCGACGAGATGCTCTCAGTCATGACTAAGATTGGCTACAAGAAAGCAGACGTTTAAACGCCGCATGCTCATTTGATCAGCGGTTGCATCAACTGGCGGCGAGTCACAACCCCTCGAATCTTAGCCTTGTCATCTTTGAGTACTGCGATTTCACTGGCACTGTCGTAGAGACTCAACAGCACCTGCAGATGGCGATCTTCAGATCGGCCATTAAACACCGGCTGACATTCCAAGTTGGGATGATCACCGCACAGATCAGCGTACCACAGAAAACCGACAATTCCCTTTTGATCTTGAACAAGGATCATCGGATGGTTGTGCCGACGCGCTTCATGCCGTGCGTGCTTGGGATCCACAGGCATTGAAACGATCGCCAGTCGATCTGCCGGGACCCCAAATGAAATTGCCGGCTCGCCGCCTACTTCAAATAGACGTTGTGCGAGTGATCGTTGACCGGCAACAAGAATCCCCGCCTCATGACCGTGTTTCAACACTTGCTCCAACTCACCACGAGCCATTGCCAATCTCAAGCGAAAGGGCGTCTGGCCAGTGATCTTTTGCAGCGTTCTTCCTAACAAGCCCAGAATTAATGAAACGGGGCTAAGTAAAACCGTTGCCAACAGCAACGGCGGACGAGCTGCATTTAGCAATCGATAGGGAGCATGGTAAAAGAGGTACTTTGGCAGCAATTCACCAAACACAAACACGATTGGTGTTAACAGAATTGGTCCCAGCAATTCAGCGCTGGAACCGACACCAAACCACACAGCGACTCCCATCACGATAGCTAAACTGGTGACATAGTTGGCAAGATTATTCCCCACCAATGTGGTAGCCACAAAAATTGCCGGATGATTCAGCAACCAGATCATCCTCTTGGCCATCTTTGATCCGCTTAATCCATCAAGCACCAAACGCGTACGCGAAACTCGGTAAAACCCAGTCTCACTACCGCTAAAAAATGCACTGAGTGATAGCCCTAGAAGAAATAATAGCCCTGCAACAATCACGGAAGCTCATCCTCCCATTCACCTTGGACAATATCGATCCAAATGCCATTCTCTTGAGCCTCTACCACGGTCAGCAGATAGCCGGCCAAACTCGCTGTATCTCCTACTCGCGGCAACCGTTCGTTATTTCGTTGAATGTAACCGGCAACAGTGTTGATCCCTTCCTCAGTCGCCTCTATCCCCAGCCGCTTTGTCAAGGCTCGTACGCTGACCAATCCTGAAACACGAAAGTGGTTTTCCCCAACCTCCTGAATAACGACTTCACCAAACGGATCTTGCTGCTGACGAGGAGCAAGGATATTCCGCATGATTGCATCGATGGAAACTGCCCCTAACAATTCGCCGAATTCATTCACCACGACCGCGACTGAGCGATTTTCTTCATTAAGTCGATCCAAGACTTGTGAGACACGAGCGGACCAAGGCACGTAGATCACTGGCTCAAAAAACGAGGACAAGTCATCTAACTGACTTGGACGCAGAGTGCGAACTCCTACCGAGTGAGTGATCATGTCACCCGACGAATCAGTCACCATCAGGTAGCCACTGGCGGGCATCTCGTCGAGGACTTGTTGGAGATCCACCGTAGTGGAACACATCCAGAGTTTGTTGCGGGGTCGCATCAATTCCCCGACCCGCGTCTCAGCAATCTCAACGAGTCCCTGCAATGCCATTCGTTCGCGTTGCAACAGCGCCGCATCGTCGGTGCCCAAATTGATTGCACGTTCAATATCTGCAAGATCGATTTCGGGTTCGGGTTTGAAAGAGGGCCAGACCAACCGACTGGCAGCCTGATTGACCGCGGTAACGAGCGGCACGACCGGGCCCACCATGCGTACAGCCAGTGAGAGAGGTGGCCCCAACATGATGGAAATTCGCAAGGGTGCCAGAACAGCAACGCTCTTGGGTAACATCTCACTAAAGAAAATGATGGTCAGCAGACTCACAACCGTAAACGCGATGGCAACCGTTCGCCCTGCGTTAGGATCATTTTCGAGACGCGCACCTACTATCGCTGCAATGGCGAAATAAGTCATATTGATCAACAGGTTCCAAAACAACACTGCCGACAGCAAGTGCTCTGGATCCCTAAGCAAGGTGGCAGTGATCCGGCCTCCTACACCTCCACGAGCAAGACTTTTCAGGTTACGCTGCGTCAGCGAGAACATGGCCGCCTCACTACCGCTAAAAAGGGCGCTGAACATGATCAGGATGCCCATGGCGAGAAGCCAAAGCCAAACGTCCGTGATCCAATTCAAGCGTCGTCTCCACCAGCACCACGGTCCCGTTCTAACGACACATCAAAGTCGCTCAGCGAAGGAATCATCATCGCGGCAGTTGTGAAGACATAGCCGACCAGCAAGGCAAAGAACACGTAAAGGTGATCTGTCTGCAGCAGGAACTGGGTGATGGCATAAAAAGTGACCAAAGGCAATCCGAAGGAAGCAAAGAAGATCGCTGACGAGGGATTTCGCCATCCCAATGATGCAAAGAGCGCCGCACCACCTCCGAGAATCATCACTAGGAATGGTGCCAATTGAAGTTGAAACGCGCCTCGGAAACTGACCATGATCGTCATGCAGATGGCAATCCCAACACATAGAAAGAAAACGGTTCCCAAACTTGCCAAGATTGCCGTGCGGCCAGCCACGTAATTTAACCCAGAGTGCAACCCGAGCATCGTCACAAACACATACAAAATGACGGCTCCAAGGATTACGTAAACCATATTTTCGTATGTCATCACCCCGCAGGCTGCGAGGAAAATCACCAAGGCAATCGGGAGCAGAATCATTTCCTTGGCTACATAAAGCACTCCCACCAACTTTCCAAAAATGAATTCTTGTGGACTCAAGTCAGTTGCGAGTAACAGATCGAGAGCGAGGCCATCTCGTTCGCCAGTGACAGAATTAACGGCTAATGCATTAACGAGAACAAGACTGATCACCCCTAGGGCAGCGACCGGAATTGTTGCCGAAGGCAACGCCCGCCCAATTCGTCCACCAGGTTCCATGGCAACACCGGTCTGCACCTGTGAATACAGCAACCCAGCGATGAACAGGAAGAACACGACAAAAGCGACACGAATCACAACAATCTTGCGGCCGTAGGCCCAAGTTCGAACCTCCCGCCAAAGAATCGGGTTATCCCAGACATGTCTTGGCGAGCGAGCCTTCCAGTCCGTTACTGTCCCCTGACTTTCAAGTTCCTCCGAAGACTCTACTTCCGGCGCCTTGATTCTGACATCACGCGAGGGGTTCCATACTCTCACCTTTGCCACACCCAACGCCAGCACCAAAATCGAAAGAACCACGTTGCTGAACACAAAGAACACGACACCCAAAGCTGTCTCGTCGGACAGACTGGCCAGGGGGGATGCTGCGGCAGCAAGTGCTCGTGGCGGGCTGAAGATCAAGGTGATCGATTGCGGCGCACCAACAAGCAATTCAGCCACCACCTCGCCAATCCCCATGTACAACAACAAACCCAATACCGTCATGGCAATCGCTTGAAACGTTTTCTCGCGCCATATACCCACCACGGTGCCGATACTACCCGCCAAGACAATGGTCGCTCCGGTAACGATAAAGACCCCCAAAACCTGCTGAGGCGATACACCGCCCAACAGAGGCAGAGTCATGAAAAGAGGAAGAGCTCCCAGCAGCATTGTCATCGGCGTCAATAATGTCGCCGTTAATTTGCCCACCACCACTTCGAAGCCCGAAAGGCGGGTCAGCAATAATAGTAACAACGTCCGCCGATCTTTCTCCTGAGCGACACTACTGGCAGCCCCGACCGCAGCAAAACTAGCCAGCACGAGCAATTGCAACGGAGCGAGCAATGTGAACATCCAACCGCCGAATCGAGCCGAATCTCCGCTGGTTGCCAGTGATCTGGATCCGTCCAGTACCAGATAACCAGTGCACAGAAGTAGAAACAGGGTCAGGACATACAAGCCCCTGATCAGGTAGGTCTTAGGACGTTTGGGGACCACGGTCGCTTCGCGATTAAAGATGGGTCCAAACATGGCTCGGGGCTCAAACTTGACAACGGGGCGGACTTCCGAGCCATAGGGTACCAAAGGACCACCCTAATCGCAGGCAGCGGCTACTCCTGACAATCAATACAAACTGATTTATCCGGAAAATTTTGGCGGAACACATTTTTTCGGTAACACGCACTGCCATAGATAATCTGATACGCACAATCTCGTACTAAAGTTTTAAAAAGGCTGAGTTTCTTCCTGCTTATTCCTGATTACCGTAATGTGGTCAAATTGCGCGAGGCAATCAAAACGTGCCCAAACTGACAGCTATCAAAAAATTCTTAGCTGAAGAAGATGGTCCCACGACCATAGAGTACGCGATCATGCTTGCCATGATTCTCAGCGTCTGTATTGTCGCGGTAGCTTACCTGGCAAACAAAACGGGCGAC
>CAXGRW010000029.1:0-18147 GCA_964012125.1 uncultured Rhodopirellula sp. | reverse complement strand
AACAATACGGCATCAAAGTGGCATGAAAGCTGGCCCCGAGCGCTGACAATGATTGCTGAACGTGTACGATTGATGGTTGGCTACAATAAGTTGATTCATCCTCCAGCCCACCGCTCATCCCATGCTCGCCTTTCTTAGCGAGATCTCGATCACCTGCGTCTTTGCCAGCTACTTCGTCGTACTGGTTCTGGAGTTGCTACGCCTGATAGGTCGAATTCCCGGCCGAGGGCTGTTTGTAATCGGCATGATGTCCGTGGGTTTATTCACCCATGTCTGCTACCTCCTGTTACGGGCGACCGCGTTAGAAGGTGTCGAGGGAGCAGGCCCCGAAGTGGGCTTGTTGGCGACTTGGTCGGACTGGTCGCTTTTATTGGCACTGGGATTGGCAATTGCATTTTTCGTACTTTACCTACGGCGCCCAGATACGATCATCAGCTTCTTCTTCTTGCCTGCTGTCATGGGTTTGTTGGGATTGGCAATCGCATTGCGTAACCGCCCTCCATTCAGTCGCACCGAAGCGGTCGAAGTTTGGCGCTCAGTTCATGCAATCGCGATGATGGCAGGATCGATCGCTGTCCTCATCGGATTTCTGGCAGGGATCATGTACTTGGTGCAGTCTCGAAGATTGAAATTGAAGCGTGCTGGATCTTCATTCCGCTTGCCAACACTGGAGTCTTTGGGCAGGTTGAATCGACGATGCCTCGTCGGAAGCACGATTGCTGTCGGCATTGGTCTGATCGCTGGTGTCGTGATGAATCTGAATCGCTGGGGAAGTGTTGGCTGGACAGACCGAGGGGTCCTACTCAGCACGCTGCTGCTGGTCTGGTTGCTGGGTGCGACCTGCGTTGAATACTTTTATGCTCCTGCCAGTCGAGGTCGAAAAGCGATCTACCTCACGCTAGCGAGCGGGGGCTTTCTTGTCCTCGCCATGATTGGGGTCCTCACCACTTCGCACGGGCAATCAGAGAAAGACGCGTCTTCAATTGACGAGATTGGACGATCACCGTCGGCACAAATTGAATACCTCGATTCGACGGAGGGCATTCGATGAAGTTACAGATGATTGGTTGTAGTCATCATGACGCCGCTGTCGAGTTCCGAGAGAAGATATCGTTCACCAGTGATCAGGTTGGTCAGGCACTGAACGCTTTTCGTCGACGGTTTCCTTCATCCGAAATCGTATTGATCAGTACGTGCAATCGCGTTGAACTTTACGCGACCGCTGGAAACAACAGCGAACTTGATCGGGATGACGTCGCTTCGTTTCTGGCGGATCAACATCAGTTGAATGCTGATGAAGTTGTGGACCAGATGATTTATCGAGCTGGGTCAGAGGCAGTCGAGCATCTTTTTACAGTCGCTTCGAGCCTCGATAGCATGGTCGTGGGAGAGGCGCAAATTTTATCTCAGGTTAAACAAGCTTACGACGTCGCTTGTAATTCTGGATCAGCCGGGCCTCTCACACACTCAGTTTTTCAAGCTGCTAACCGGGCAGCGAAGCGAGTGCAGCAGGAAACATCGATTCATCGGAGGCGAGTCAGTGTACCCAGCGTCGCAGTAGGCGAAGTTGCAACCGAGGTTTTTGAAACCCTTCACAACAAGCGAGTCGTCTTGTGCGGTGCCGGGGAAATGGGCGAAGAAACTCTGCGTTACCTGAAACAAGCCGGCGCCAGCGATATTTGCATCATTAATCGAAGTTACGATCGCGCCGTAGCACTTGCCAATACATTCAGTGCTGAGTCCGCATTATGGGGTGATCTTCAGGAACAGATTGTGGGTGCTGATTTATTGATCGGTACAACCTCCGCGACCGAACCCATTTTGGATGAAGCAACTTTCCTGCCATTGCACGCCAAACGCAAGAATCGTCTGTTGCTGATTCTCGACTTGGCGGTACCGCGAGATTTTGAACCGTCGATAGGTGAATTGTCGAACGTCTATCTGTATGGGATCGATGATTTGCAATCAGCCTGCGATCGAAATCGCCGCGAACGGCAAAAAGAGTGGCCCAAAGCAAAGCAAGTGATTTCTGAAGAGACGCAACGTTTCATGCAGGCCTTCAATCATAAGGCGACAGGTCCGGTCATTCAGCGGCTACGCGAGCAGGCACAGGATCTTAAAAAAGATGAGTTAGGTCGGTTGATCAACAAACTGCGTTTGGAAGACCTTGATCCGTCAGCTCAAAAAGAGATCGAAAAGTCATTTGACCGCCTCATCAACAAGCTATTGCATCCACCGCTGGCCTCTCTACGTGATGACGCTGCAGAGGGGCATCGTCGTGGTTTGCTTGAGGCACTGCGGCATCTATTCAACCTGGGCGAGTGACTCACTCAAACGCCCGAAGCGGGCGATAGCCAGGTGTTCGAAGCCGTCAGAAGTCAACGAACTGATAGCGAGGAAGGTCAACCAGCTTCGCTGAGATGACTTTAGTGAAGAGGCCGCCACACACGAACGTGTGTCGGGGAATGATCACTCATTCCAGTCTTCATCATCATCTGCCTGCTCTTCCCACTCTTCTTCGTCGTCATCATCGTCGTCGAACTCTTCATCACCGGTTTCGTCGTCGACTTCTTCCCAGCCGCCGTCGTCGTCGTCATCTAGATCATCGTCAGCGGATTCATCTCTGTCGAGGTCGTCATCATCGCCCTCGAGGTCATCGCCCGCTTCATCTAGATCATCGTCGTCGTCCGAGTCATCATCGGCTTCTTCTTCACTATCATCGTCGGACTCATCATCGTCCCAATTTTGATCATCCCAGTCGTCATCGTCGTCGTCAGCATCGTCATCGTCGTCGTCGTAATATCCATTCTCCTCATCTTCAATGACTGCTTGAGCAGCATCGTTGGTCGAAGTGGGATCAGACTTGTCGATGGTCGTTGCAGATGGGGCAATGACGGCGTGATCGGACGCTGAAAGAGTTGGAACAACTGTGGTACTCACAACGAGGTCCTTCTTTGATGTCGATAATTCATCAGGGTTTGAATCTTCAGGTTGAGGATCTTCTTGCAAAGCTTGCCACTGAATTGCTGGCAATGCATCGGTATTTGAAAGTCCGAAAAGTTGTAAAAAACGTTTGGTAGTTCCGTAGAGGTAGGGACGTCCTAACTCCTCGCTGCGACCGACAATTCGGACTAGATCCCGCTCCATCGTTTGACGCAATAACTCACCACAACCGACCCCCCGAACTGCCTCAACGTCGGCCCGGGATACAGGTTGACGATAGGCTACTACAGCAAGGGTTTCCATCATGGGTGTCGATAATCGTATGGGTGCCGGCAAGTGCCCCAATCGAGCAAGCCATGGGGACAGTGCCGACCTAGTCATCAGGCGGTATCCACCAGCAACCTGCTCGACACGAATCGCCCGCCCATATTCTTCAAAAGTTGTGTTCAACTGGCGGATTAGTGTACGAGCCTCAGTAGCGTCCGCCAAGTGAGCCATTTGACATAGTTTTCGGAGGCTCAGGGGTGTTTTTGCCAGTAGCAATACAGCCTCCAATCGCATCCGAGAAAGCCGGGGGTCACTTGCTTCCTGGGTTTCCTGTGACTGACCTGACAGAAAAGGAGTATCGGTCGGATTTGCCGTTTGGGTTACTCTATAAGGCCTCCAGGGCAAGATTCTCCCCACCGCGGCAGCGGCCGAAATCGAACCAGCGGGCCTCGGCGATGCAATCAAGTTGCATGATTCACCAGACTTCCAGCAAACAGTAGGGGTTCTCGAGCGCATCATTGCTTACAGTAGACTGACGAGTACTTGCTCAATTCACTACCCGAACATGCCCCAACAAAGCTCCTGTGTCCACCTCGGTTTCAACATCTGCTCAGTCTGGAAGGTCATTAGCGAAGAGGAATCGCGTGATCCGAATCGGGGTCTCCGTCTCGGCGGCGATCATTATTTGTATCGTTCTGGGGCTCGTCATTCGAACCCAAGGCTTTGTAAGTGGCAACGAATTCGCGCCGAGCCACTTTGTACGAAGAAGTTTCAGTTTCTACGAAATTCCTCTGGTTCATTGGCAAATTACGCCAATCCGCCGAACTGATAACACCCCACGTGCTGCCACCTATATCAAAACAAAGCTACTGAAAAAGGTCCCCAAAGGAACTGCGAGCAACTGGCATCTGGTTTCCCTACGCCGGGGGATCTCGGAAGCAACCAATGCGGACGCGAATTTCCTGCTAGCCCAACTTGAATTTGGCGATCAAACTAAATCTGACCCATACTGGATTGACTGGAGCAAACAGAATCCAAAACAGGCTGCTGTACTGTGGCCGATCATCCAGCGATTAGCCGAGCGTGAGCTTTACATATTCATACCGATGGTTTTCGCAACCGCCGACTCTGGGGGTAAGAGCCCGACAGAGTTACAGAAGGTCATCGATGAGCGATTGTCAGAAGAATACGTCAGCTTGATCAGTGACATGCGAGAAGCTGGAAAAATGACGGTCGCCGGTACATTGCTACGCGAGGCCGTGGCCGATTACCCAAATCATCCTGACCTTCAACGCCTCGCTACGAATGAATGAGATAGAACGTGTCGAAGACGCGAGTGATGTAAGAGGGAAAATGGCGTGACGAAGGTCTATCTCGACAATAACGCTACGACGGCCCTTGATCCGCGTGTTGCCAACGTCATGTTGGCTCAATTTTTGGATGGGCCAACCAATGCTTCCAGCCAACATGCCTTCGGGAGGCGTTCTCGCTTTCACTTGGATACCGCCATGGAGGCCATTGGTTCCTGTTTGGGAACCAGACTGGATCAGCCCAATGGTGCCCGATTGATCATCACCAGCGGTGGCACCGAATCAAACCACCAAGCACTGACAGGATTGAATGATCACGGATCACTTGTTCTGAGCCCAATAGAGCACCCAAGCGTCCTAGCGACTGTAAAATGGCTTGAACAACGAGGACGCACGCTGCGTTGGCTTGAAGTCGACCAAGATGGTTTGGTTCGACTGGATCAACTCGAGACACTGATTTCCGCGGATGACCATGACATCGCTCTCGTGTCACTCATGGCCGCCAATAACGAAACGGGAGTCATTCAGCCCATCAGTCAAGCTGCTGAAATCTGCCGAAAGGCCGGGATCCTGCTGCACGTCGACGCTACCCAAACCGTCGGAAAACTGCCACTAAATTTGGAAGATTCCGGTATCGCGGCGCTGACTTTTACTGCTCACAAATTTCACGGCCCCGCTGGCGTTGGCGGCCTTTGGCTTGCACCCGAAGTGAAAGTTGAACCCGTTTTTCACGGTGGTGAACAGCAACTGGAAACCCGGCCTGGCACCGAGCCCGTCGCATTGGTCGTCGGGATGGCCGAGGCTCTCAAGCTAGCGGTAGATGAAATGACGCACTCCGCTGAACATTGCGGAACGCTGCGTGATCGATTGGAAAATGAACTCCTTGCACGCCATCCTGAATTGGTCATCCAAGGCCAAATTCATGGTCGTCTACCAGGAACGAGTTCAATTTCTTTTTTGAAAACTGACCGACAATCGATGCTAATGGCGCTCGATATGGCTGGCATTGCCTGTAGCAGCGGCTCAGCCTGCAGCAGTGGTAGCAGCCCTCCGAGTCACGTCCTGACAGCCATGAACCGCCCTGGGAACGAGATTGAGTCGACGCTTCGCTTTGGTGTCTCAAAGTTTTCCACTATTGAAGAAATTGACAGTGCGATCAACTCTATATCCAATGCATACAACAAGTTACGATCAAAAACTTGTGTGGATAACTAGCATTATTTTACTCGCTTTTCGCTCGCTGGCTCGTAGAATGGCGTAGTCGTCCTCAAAAGACGATTTTACCCACCAGCCTTTGAACGTCACCCATGTCGACTGCGACTAGCCCTGCCAATCAGGTTCACTCATTTCCACTCGAGCGCCCGATCGCCAGAGTGCGGAAACGAGCTGCGCCGATTCAGGGAGGCAGTTTGCCCTATTTCATCGCCGGTAAAGAAAATCGGATGGTGCACTTCGTTGCCTGCTCCGAAACCTCAATCTTTGATCTAGGGAATCCACTGCTTCTGATCGGTCCCAGTGGCAGCGGAAAAACTGCGATTGCCCTGCATCTTGCAGCAAGAGAGTCAATCCGATCTCAAACGGGCGAACCGTTGCCGGTGCTCTACTATCCGGCAATCGACTTTGCCAGGCTCTACGCAGAAGCGGTGGGCGCTGATGATCTTCCACCGCTTCGCCAGGAAATCAATGAAGCACCGATTTTGGTAATCGATGACCTTCACCTCATGAATGATAAATTAGCGGCTCAAGATGAATTGGCTGCAAGAATCGAAGAGCGTGTGACCCGCGGATTACCGACATTATTGACGTGCAAACGTCTGCCATCAGAGATCAGGGGTATGCGTCCACTGTTGGTCAGTCGAGTTTTGCCCGGACTCACGGTTCCACTGGAAATGCCGGCTACGGCTGCCAGATCCCAGTTAATCAGGGAATTGGCCGTTCATCTGAATTTGAATATCGATTCGAAACTGTTCGATTTGCTTGATAGTAAGCTGGAGCCCCGCCTTCCTACACGGGCTCTCGAAGCCGCGCTGAAACAAGTCTCACTGTGGTGCCGAATGCATGATGCTGAGCCCACTGAAGATGCAATCATCTCAGCTGTTGCCGTGGTGGGTGAGCGAGAAGAGGTATCGCTAGCAGCAATCGGAACAACGGTTGCCCGATATTTTAGACTCAAAGTGGCCGATATCCGCAGCAGCTCTCGCAAGCAAAATCTCGTTCGAGCTCGATCTCTCGCTATGTTCATCGCGAGACAAATGACATCCAAAAGCATGCATCAAATTGGTGAATACTTCGGTGGACGCGACCACACCACCGTTCTGCATGCAATCCGGAAAACAGAATTGCTGCTCGAATCTGACTCGGAACTGCAGCGTGCAGCCGAGGAAGTCAGAGAAAAATTCAGCGAAGGCTGACTTTTCGACCGGTGGATAACGTGTTCATCCTCTGTCGAGCTCTCGTCTCTTTTCAAGGCTTTGATAGCATCACTCGAACATCTCTATGTTCAAAATTGTTCAAAACCATAGCTATTCGCGACAAAAACCAAACAGTGTTCCAACGTGTTTTCCACAGCTTTTGATTTTTCTTAAATCAATACCCGGTATCACTTTAAGATCGATCGCAACGCTATCTCAACAGTTCTTAGCGGAGGATTACGATTAAGACGATAGATAAAATTAACTTATAGAGAAAGCAAGACCCAGCCAACCAATCGTGAAGTTGGCTTGTCCCCATGCAAGAAGAGCAACAACGGGGTACAACATGCGAACCTGATTGATAGAGCACTTCCACGGTATCGGTTTGCATTCCCATGAAGATCACTTGCCAACGAGAATCATTAACGAACGCGTTTGCACTTGCGGCCAGCATTGCACCGGCACGATCGCCCAAAGAGATCCTGCAGAATGTGAAAGTCACCGCTGCAGGTGGGAAAATCACATTGACCGCGACTGATATGGAAGTCGGGATCCGATTAGATTTGGAAGATGGTGTCACGGTCGAAACAGAGGGTACTGCGTTGCTTCCGGTTCAACGGACGATGGCAATCTTGCGAGAGAATAACGATGAGGTTCTAGAATTCGAGACTGACGAGTCAGGGATTCGTGTCAAAGGAAAACGCAGTAAGTTCAAATTGCCAGGTAACAATCCAGACGAGTTTCCTGCCGTCGCTGGTTTTGACGAAGACAAGTACCACGTTCTTCCTACACGTTTATTCCGTGAGATGGTGAAGCGCACCGTGTTTGCTACTGATTCAGATAGCAGTCGGTTCGCACTGGGTGGTGTTCTTCTTGAGATGGAAGAGTCACGGGTCACAGCCGTTGGAACCGATGGACGACGATTGGCTCGGATGGAAGGAACAGGCGAATCAGTCGGAGGTCATCAGACGACTGGGTCCAGTACGATTGTTCCTACTCGCGCGATTCAGTTAATCGAGCGGGCTTTGAACGACAAAGACGAGACAGTTGACGTAGCGGCGAGAAATAATGACTTGATGGTTCGTACGCCTCAAGCAGTCATTTATTCGCGGTTGGTCGAGGGTCGTTATCCCAATTGGCGACAGGTCTTTCCCACACGAGAGAATGCAGTCCAACTGGACGTCACAGTGGGGCCACTTTTTGCGGCTTTACGGCAGGCAGCGATTGTGACGGACCATGAAAGTCGTGGGATTGATTTCACCTTCGCGGACGGAACTTTGAAAATGGAAGCCAGCACGGCAGAAATTGGAGAGTCACAGATTGAAATCCCGATTGCTTATGAGGGCGAGTCAATAACGATGACAATGGATCATCGTTATCTGGCGGATTTCTGCAAAGTGCTTGATAACGAGGTGAGTTTCATTCTTGAAATTGAATCAGGGGCTGCACCAGCATTGCTGACGACTGATGATGGTTACGGCTACGTGATCATGCCGATGGCACGAGACCGCTAGATCGGCCACACAGGGGTTTGAATGCCAATTGTGACCGCACTTGCTCACAAAGTGTTCGCCCGCTCAGACAGCGTCGCAGAGAAGGCATCTCGAGGGTATTTGTCTAAAGAGCACAAAAAAAGCGACGAATGGTGATTCGCCGCTTTAAGAATTTCTCGAGGTAGGCCGGAAATCAGCTTTCGCCGTTAGTCTCTTCCTCATCACCCTCTGCAACACCAGCACTGACTGGTTCAGCAGCATCGGCTAGCCCACGATTTTCGCCATTGAATTCGAGTCGGATAATTTTGACTCGTTTCCCATCGGGGTCCAGCATCTTCCCCTCTTCATTGGTGGTGACATCTTTGGTGTCAACCCGATCTCCATCGGAGTTTTCCAGGATACCGGTTACGACGATGGTATCTTTTCCCTCAAAAGCACCACGTAGCAATTCTTCACTCAGTGGGTCTTCAATTCGCTGTTCCAGCGCTCTGCGAAGTGGGCGTGCACCGTAATCGAGATTACTTCCTTTCGTGACCAAGAACTCTTTCGCGTCATCGGTCAATTCAATCGACAGTCCACGATCAAGTAACCGCTCACGTACTTTCGCAAGTTCGTAGTCGATCACGTTCTTAAGGTCATCCTTGGTGAGATGCCGGAAGATGATGGTGTCATCAAGTCGGTTGAGGAATTCCGGGCGGAATACACGTTCGATTTGGTCCATCACTCGCTGTTTCATGGAATCATAACTGGCATCAGCATCAGGTTTTTGAAAACCGAATGCTGACTCATTCTTGATCGCTTCGGCACCCGCGTTGGTGGTCATGATCAGAATGGTGTTACGGAAGTCGACGTTTCTGCCAAAGGAGTCAGTCAGTCGCCCTTCTTCCATCACTTGCAGCATCATGTTGAAGACATCGGGATGTGCTTTCTCGATCTCATCAAACAGGACAACGGCGTAGGGACGCCTGCGAATTTTCTCAGTCAGTTGGCCGCCCTCTTCGTAACCGACGAATCCGGGAGGTGCCCCGATCAAACGGCTAACGTTGTGCTTTTCCATGTACTCACTCATGTCGATATGAACGAGTGCGTCGGAGTCGCCGAACATGTATTCGGCCAAAGCTTTGGCAAGTAGGGTTTTACCAACACCAGTGGGACCAGCAAAGATAAACGAGCCAGTAGGTCGTCGTGGATCTTTCAACCCGCTGCGGCTTCTTCGGACAGCTTTTGAAACGGCTGTGACGGCGGCATCCTGACTGACAACACGTTTGTGAAGCTCTTCTTCCATTTGCATCAGCCGCAGGCTGTCTTCGGTCGAAAGACGCGTCAATGGAATACCAGTCATTTTACTGACGACTTCAGCGATGATTTCCTCATCAACGACGCCATCGGTCTGTTGGCTTTTGTCTCGCCATTCCTGAGTGATCTGGTCTTTTTTCTTCCGCAGTTTTTCGGCCTGATCTCTGAGATTTGCAGCTTTCTCAAAGTCCTGGTTCGCGACAGCGTCCTCTTTTTCCTTGTTCAGCTTCTCGACTTCTTCGTCGATTTCCTTCAAATCTGGTGGACGTGTCATGGTGCGCAGACGAACTCTTGCGCCAGCCTCATCGATGACATCGATCGCTTTATCAGGAAGGCATCGGGCTGTGATGTATCTCTCACTCATTTCGACGGCAGCGACAACAGCATCGTCGGTGAATTGCACACGATGATGTTCTTCGTAACGTCCTCGGAGCCCTTTGAGGATTTCAATGGTCTCATCTTTTGCGGTCGGTTCTACGATGATTTCCTGAAAACGACGAGCCAAAGCATTGTCTTTTTCGATGTACTTTCGATATTCGTCGAGTGTGGTAGCACCGATGCACTGAATTTCGCCTCTGGCAAGAGCCGGCTTCAATACGTTGGCAGCGTCAATTGCACCTTCTGCTCCACCAGCTCCCACGAGCGTGTGAAGTTCGTCGATGAAGAGAATCGTGTTCTTTACACGCCGCACTTCAGTCATCACTGCCTTGATGCGCTCTTCGAATTGGCCGCGGTACTTCGTTCCAGCAACCATCATGGCCAAGTCGAGTACAACGATTCGCTTCTCAGCCAGAATCTCTGGTACTTCGCCTTCGATGACTCGCTGTGCGAATCCTTCGACGATGGCGGTTTTACCAACACCAGCTTCTCCAAGCAGAACAGGATTATTCTTGGTTCTTCGACAAAGGATTTGAGTGGCTCGCTCAATTTCCCGAGCACGACCAATGACGGGGTCCAATTCACCCTTCTTTGCCAATTCCGTCAGGTCTCGGCCAAAGCTGTCCAGGGCAGGAGTTTTGCTCTTCCCACTCTTTCCAGAGCTGGTTGGGCTTTCACTCTCACTACCACGTCCACCGCGTTCGCCAACTTCCGCACCTTCCAAGCCGTGTCCGAGCAAGTTCAAGACTTCTTCGCGAACGTCTTCCAGCTTGAGGCCCAAATTCATCAGAACCTGTGCGGCAACGCCCTCTTGCTCTCTCAGCAAGCCGAGCAGAATGTGCTCAGTCCCGACATAGCTGTGATTCAGGTTACGGGCTTCCTCCATCGAATACTCGATGACCTTTTTCGCACGAGGCGTTTGTGGCAATTTGCCAACGGTGACCATCTCAGGGCCACTTTGAACCAATTTTTCGACTTCCAGGCGGATCTTCCGTAGATCGACCTCGAGGTTCTTCAGCACATTTGCTGCAACTCCGCTTCCTTCCTTGACCAAGCCAAGAAGGATGTGCTCCGTGCCGATGTACTCGTGGTTGAAACGCTGAGCCTCCTGATTGGCCAGTTGCATAACCTTACGGGCGCGGTCTGTAAATCTTTCGTACATATGTTGTCTCTATTACCCTTGTCTTATCCGACTCAGTCGGGAGCGGGTGACTCCGCGGCAGGTCGATTGTCTGTACCCCACGAACCAATGTCTCAGAGGACTGACTGAAGGAATCAATCAGCTCTGCGATGAAAATCAGGGGTGGGTGCTGTCAAATTGGCGAATCTGTCGTTTCTCAATCATGTAGTAGCAAACCGTACGCCACTTCTCTGCATTACGGTGTCCTGTTTTTTTCTCAGGATCCGTGATAGCCACGGCAGTGGTGTTCGAGCAAGCTTAGCGTGATTCTATCGGTTACGGTAAAAAGCGGGGATAGGAGCTTTCAGGTGCGAATTCCCGAAAAGTACCGTTCTTGGTCCAAAATCAAACTTTTTTGCTTACGACTTATTGTTTTCCTGCGGCAAGCGCCATTCGTTTCCGTAGGTACTTCTGTCATTTAGGCAGCATCTTTTAGCTCGGACACGTGGTTTTTTGTGGCTGATTGTTCTGATTCCTGTTCAGCTTCGACGGCTCGTGTTAAACGCTTGGATTCGGTCTCGATCTCCAGTAACCAGTCGTCAGCGACTTCCAGTCGGGATATTTCTCGCAGCAACACTTCAGCAGCGTCCAAACGCCCGGTGTGGCGATAGACGCCGGTCAAAAGTAGCAATGCAGGAGGATCTCTTGGCTCTATTGCTAGCACATCAGTTAACAATGCTTCGGCCTCTTCCCATCGTCCGCCAAGATACGCAATTCTCGCATCGGGAAATTGATCGGGTTCCTCAGACGTTTCGCGAGGGTTGATAAGGGCCGGCAATTCCCGAGCGGTGCGAATGATGTAAAAAAACAAGGTGATGAGCCCACCCCAGAAGGCTAACGACACCAAACCGCCATGAATCCATCCCGGATACAAGTATCGTGCGACCAAGATCAGGTTCACGACCAAGGTGTATGCAAACGCGGCAGGCAGGGCAGATAACCGCCCACGCCACCAGAGTTCAGCCAGTCCCGGCCAAAAACACGTTGCATAGTATTTTGCTTCCATAGAACACTCTTTACGCCGTGTAGCGACATAAAATCAAGGTGATTTGGTGGATTGCAAGACGGCGAATCGATTTTCCATCCGTTGCCGGCAGATTGCGACTTAATCTCAGTTGGTCATATATTCCCGAATTCCCACACGGAGCGGTACGCGTTGAGAGTTTCAAAGTGTTCGAACATATCGGCATAGAATTGATGGGATGCAAGGGTAGCACTGTCACCAATGACAATCAGTTTCCGTCGGGCTCGCGTGAGGGCGACGTTCGTTCGTCTTGTGTCGGCCAGAAAACCGATTTCGCGACGGTCATTACTTCGGACCATGGTGACGATGATGACTTCCTTTTCCCGTCCCTGAAAACCATCGACGGTATCAATTTCCAAGCCGATCACATTCAGCTTGCCCCGCAGTAGTCGGGCTTGGGCCGCGTAAGGTGCGATGATCCCCATTTCCTCGGGCGAGACACCTGCTTCGATTAAATCTCCGATCAATTGAATGACAAGGTCAGCTTCTTTCGGATTCAGCTTACTCTCGCCATCAGGTTCGAGCTGTTCTTCATACTCCGCACCTGCCGTGTCAATGAATTCGAGTGGTGAATCTGTCAAAGGGATTTCTTCTACATCAGGCAGGTCACAGAGCCGGTGTTTTCGGATGGATGCATCGGCAATCAGTTTGCCGTCATAAAAAGTATCGGAAGAGAACTGCATGATGGATTCATGCATGCGGTATTGAACCGTCAGTTGTCGATAAATGGATTCACCGTCTCGTTGGATCAACCGTTGCATCAGTGAGTCTTTCATTCCTCGGGCGGCCGCTTGGTCACTTAATACGGTGGGCGGTAATTGGCAGTGGTCACCGGCGAGGATTAATTTTTCAGCACGAAGAGCAGCCTGCCAGACGCTTGGTACCGTACATTGGCAGGCTTCATCAATCACAACCAGGTCGAACGATCGCGTGTTCAGAAGCTCGTCGTCGATGGTGGTGGTTGTACAAACGACATCTGCGGAATCAATCACGCTTTGAATTACTGATTTTTCAAAAGATCGGATCTGCCCTCGCAGTTTGCCAGCTTCTGCAAATAATTCACGTTTCCGACGGTGTCCATCACGTGAGCGAAATCCTTTTTCGGCAATACGAATCAATTCTTTGACTTCGCGTCGCATATCCCGGACAACTTCGGTCGATGGGTCGTTGTCTACCAATTCGTCCAATGTGTGTCCTCGCAGAGACTCAAAGACTCGTGCTGGATGTCCGACCCTGACAACAGCGGGCATGAGTGCAACCAACTTTTCCAGCAGGTTGTCGACCGCAGTGTTACTTGGTGCACAAGCCAGAACCTTCTGGCCACTTTGAACAGCCTGATAGATCAATTCAGCAAGTGTTGTTGTCTTTCCAGTTCCGGGTGGTCCATGGATGACAGCAACATCTTTTGCAGCGAGTCCAAAGGCTACAGCATCCAATTGCGGTGGGTTGAGCGTCGTGAGGCATTTAGTGATGGGATTGCTTTCAGCAAATCGTGGCTCCCGTTTTCCAAGCAGCACATCACGGAGTTTCGCAGGTCGACCAGTCGCGATTCGAGCTTTGGCCATCGCGGCCGATTGCCTTCGCCTTGTGGTTTCATCGGGTGACAGGTCGATTCGATATCGCTTGCCTTCAGGCCACGTATCAGTTGCTACTTGAATGGTATGATGTTTACGACGACTAACGACACCGGCAACACCTTTGTCAGCAGGATTATCGTTATCTGAGACCACAACGGGTGATCCAACCTTCAAGCGATTCATAGGGAGACCTTGGTCCCCTGGTTTGCAGAAATCAAGCAACAAACGGCCAGCCAAACCCGTTTGATGATCTTGCATTTGCAGTCCGATTATTGTTTCGCCTGTCTTTTCAACATGCGTTTGGGATCGGATTTTCCGCCGTTGAGCCATGCGGTCCCGTTCAGCTTCCCCTTCCAGTTCCAGCCAATATCCAAGTTCATCAAAGTAACGATCAAGGTCAGGATTTTGATCGAGCGGAAAATGAGACATGCAAAGAAAGCCTGATTCTGGTAACGATAACGGAGCAAAGAAGAAATTAGTGCAATGACTGAAAAGATAGAACGTCAGACGAATATGTTGAAAACAATATTAATTTGGACTGTCCTAAGCAGTGGTGTGACGGCTGGACTGTATGTTTGGGACAAACGAATGGCAGTTCAGGATCGGAATCGGATTTCAGAACAGACGTTGCTCTTGTGGTGTCTGTTGGGTGGCTGGCCGGGAGGTTGGATCACTGGACGTCGAATTCGCCACAAGACCAGTAAGCAGTCTTACCGAATCAAGTTTGGGGTTTGTGTTGTGATGAACATTGTGGCTTCGATTGGAATTTTGTGGTTGGGAAATTGGTTGTTGGGAACATAACAGATGGAATTTGTTGAAATTGATTGGAATAGCAATCTCTACAGCCTCGAAATTGAACTCCGTGATCGCTTGTTACGAGCACCGTTGGGGCTGACATTCTCTTCAGAGGAATTAGAGGCGGAGTCCGCTGACTTACATTTTGCTTTGGTGGATCAGGAACAGGTTCGAGCTTGTGCAGTGATTGTTCCTCTTTCCTCTGATCTCGCTAAGCTTCGACAGATGGCTGTTCACGAAAACTATCAACGACAAGGTCTGGGTTCCAGTCTTATACGGCAGATTGAGCCAGAACTCCAACAACGGGGCTTTCAGAATATTGAATTGAATGCTCGTGAAGAGGCGGTTAATTTTTACCAACGCTTGGGCTATCAGACAGCGGGTAACCGTTTCATGGAAGTGGGAATTGGTCACTGGAAGATGCATCGCCAACTGGGCTAGCCTGACAGGCTTTTAAACTAAGTGGGCCACTGGCGGTTAGTAAGACGAAACTCAATACCGTTGCTATTTACAAGGGTTCGTGGTCAAGGACCCACTGCTCGACAGCTGAAGTCATTGGCAGGTCTTCCAGACGGGTATGACCTAGTTCTTCATCCAGGATTTTTAGAAGGATTTTGCGCAAGATAGGATTATAGATGTTCGCAGGGTCCGCATTACGAATCGGTCTGGCGATGTACTCAGCGAAAGCAAATTCCCCATCGGCGATAAACTCGCGGGCAAACGACATTCGACGTTGAAGTTCAGAAGCTCTTTCAGAAGCCTTTCGGTATGTATCCTCAATCAGATTGACAGCGTCAAGAAAGCGTCGTGAATCCATTGGCAGGTGTGATTTTGTTTTGACATAGCGGAAACTGCCCCCACTCAGCTTTGCAATTTGTTCCATGGAATCCTTCGTGAAAGGATTCTCAAACGAGATACTATGGATGGGGATCGAAGACATGTAGGTGGCGATTCCATCAGAAACACTCAGTTGTGATCTTTCTCCATTGGGTAGTAGCCAACCGGTTTCGTGGGATGGTGCATTCGGGTGATTGAATTGACCATCTGACAGCAAAAAAATTGTATCCGGTTGCATCGCCTTCGCTAACGATAAAGCATCCCTTGGATCTGTTCCCGAGCTAAGGGTCGTGTTATCGAGCCAACGAGTCAGTTTTTGCACGTGGTTTTCTTCAGCTTTTACCCATGCAGGTGGCCGATCGTACCGCATCGTTTTGGTACGCCACGAAAATAGAATAACTACGTAACTCTGTTCGGAAGTCAGATTCGATACTGATCGGAGCAGTTCATTTTTGGCACGTTGATATCGTTCCATCTTTCGAGCATCCATGCTCAATGAAATATCGACGACAAATACAATTTTGTTACCGACTGCTTCCGCCCCGAAGAAGTTAACGACTGGAGTTGACTCCGGATTATCTTCGGGTTCCTCCTGCAGATCTTTCTCATCAGCGATTTCTGTCACATTGTCTGAAAGAGCTTCCAGCAGCAGATCTGAAATCGTGGAATCAGTTGATCTCGCTGGCTCTTCTCCATCGACTAGTACAGGGTCTACTGGTTGTATAGCTTGAGGTAGTTTCAAGGACACGGTGCTGCTGGGCGCACTAAGTGAAGCAGTGAGTCGGATCGACGCCCGAGGTTTTGATTGAACAACGAGCAACCACAAGATGGCAGCAAGTACGCAATGAAGCATCAATGACATCGCTGGCGGTAGCAGCCGCGCTTTCGATTGTTGATGGTCATTTTCCAGGTCTTCAAGGACCATGAGATGATCGCACTTTTTGGTTGAGCGTTAGGATCACTTGTTCCAAATTATCGTAGCAACTTTTCACATCTTTGCGGTGAGACTTTGACAGATGTTCCAAGCGGTTGTGCAAACATGCTAATTCTCAGCTCCTCGATCATCCACCGAAATTCGGACATTGCCTGATGGTCAGGGCTTTGTTCTTTTTCGGGAATCATTTGCAGCCAACGTTGCTTCAGATCTTCGATGGTTTCTGAGGCGCTGTTGTCACGTGAAGCAGCGCCACTTTTTACCTTTTCGAGGCGGTAAGCAATGCCTTGCATGTATCGGGGGTAATGTTTCAACCATTCCCACGGCGTACATGATAGAAATCGCGGGTGGATTAGCCAATCGAGCTGTTGATGTACATCGTTGCAGACATTTGCCATTCGGGCGCTTCCCCGAGAACTTTCCAATTCACGGCGGACAATGAACGCATGCTCAGCAAAATTGCCAAGCCATGCTGCGACATCTTGGGTAGCAATGGCGATTCGTTGACCCCGGTCCTGCCGACGTGCATTGAATTCGTCACGTGTACGCACTACTGGCAGTTTTTCCACGAATGCAATTCTGGCTACCAGATCAACGAGAGAATTTTCAAGATCATCGGCTTTGATCAGTCCCGAAAATTTGACTTTGATTGTCTGTAAATCCGGCAACCAACGAACTTGGTTGCGGAGCTCCTTGCGTTCACTGCTGGCGTATAGTTTTGTGACACCGTTCAAGATCGCTACCTCGGCGGTTGCTAGATCAGGAAACAGATCAGTTGCCACCTTGTCTTCCTGAACTCGCAATCCCGGATACTGTGCGACTTGAACACCACCCCGTAACCGGATCACCTCAACTGGCAGCATTTCGATTTCAAAGTCAGTCATGGAGGCACGGGCCCATGATTCATCTGCTGGATCTGTTTGTGTCACATTGGACGATGACTGTGGATGATCAAATTGTTGCTGCAACTCGGTGACTTGCCGGCTTTCAGCAATCAGTTCACCGTCATCGTCAACAACCTGAACCAGCATGTTGAATTGCTGACCCATCTTTTCTGCTTGAAAATCGGTCGCCCGAATGGGTATGTCAGCATGTTCCGACATGGCAGCACAGACCGTTTCCATGAACGGTACTTTTCCGTAATTTGGCTCCAATTCGTTAGCGATCTTTTTGGCCACATCAGCAGCCGGTACAAGGTTGCGTCGAATACGTTTGGGTAATGATTTGATCATGCTGATCAATTTTGGCTGAAGCAGTCCCGGCACTAGCCAACCGAGCCGATCGTCACTGATTTGCGACAAGGCTGATTGGTGGACTGTCATACTGACTCCGTCTCGTTCGGAACCAGGCTCGAAATGGTAATCGAGAGGTAGTTTTGAATTGCCCAAGGCGAGCACATCGGGGAATTCATTTTCGCCCGGCGTTTCAAAGGCTAGATCCAGCACATCAACTGGACGCATGTAAATACCGTCGGATTCAGTCGATGGGCTAGGACTTTCCAGCCACTTGGTGAGCCAGTTGGTGTCGATGGGGCCTTTGGCCCACGGTGGTGTGATAGTCTCACGGTCAAACTTCTCGAGTTGACCTCGGTCACAGACATTCTCGGGTAATTGTGCCTGGTAAAACTTGGCGATTTGATAGCTGTCAACAACGAGATCACGGCGCCGAGTTTTTGCAGCCAGTTTCTCGATCGCGTCGAGCA
>CAXGRW010000028.1:0-18207 GCA_964012125.1 uncultured Rhodopirellula sp. | reverse complement strand
GTCGTGTTGTTGGTAGGAAATTCAATTGTTCCGGTTTGATTCGGAGCGGTGGGCTGATAAGTTGATTTTGGGGTATCAAGTTAGAAAATCCGTGGACTGGTTGGACCACATGGCTTCATTGGTGCTGTTGGTCGAATTAAGTGCGTGGCACTTGTCGATTTCGAGAAATCCTTCTAGCTGATAGAGATTTGAATCCACTACGGACTGAAATTTTTTGTTCGTACTTTGAGTAGTTGTAAAACATCTGAGCTTAATTTCCGACGTCAGATTTGTTCCCCAATGTTCGTGCGGTTCAATTAGGTGTCCGTGAGCCAACTGAATTTGATTTCCAGTCGAAGTCAGCCGGCTTCCTGATTTCAGAACTCTGCTCCGAAGACGACCCGATCAGAAATCACCAGCCTCTTCAGCCCAGATCAATCGGTCCAAAACGTCGATTGGACGTCGTTGCTGACGACCCCAAAAAAAGTCGTCGCCTTCGGCTCCCCAGATCAAATATTCATATTCCCACAGCAGATCATTCAGCTCTTCCTTGGATGGCTCTGTCTTATACTCGCCTTTAATATCACCAAGTTTGACGTAGGGTTCGGGGCCGCTTCTGTATTCTCCTTTGATATCGCCGAGCTTGACGAAAGAATCAGGTTCTGACTTGCGAAGACGTTCCTCAGCCAGAAGGTTGCTCGTTAGGGTCAGCAAGATCGCGATGACGGCCAGATTAGAAAGGTAAGTCGGTTTCACTTGATTTTCCTTGATTCGAGTAAGACAAGACAAAGCGTATTGCCCCGCTTCTGCTGACTCGATGCATATGCTGTGCCAAGCCCCCCGCCCGCTTTGCAACCATGATTTCTCCCGTAAAACAAACGTGTTCGCAGATTTGCTTTGTCATGGGTCAGCGTCTTTCGATGAGACACTGAGTTCTTATTGTGAGAAACACTGCGGCGAGATCCAGTCTGAATGGAGTTCAGCGAAGCGTCTGCTTTGACCGGACTGTGCCCCTGCAAAATGGGAACCCTGGATCAAGGACAATTCATGGTCGTGAGCTGCGTTACCTGACCCTACAGCAAGTCTTAGTTGAAAAACCCACCGAAGAAGACGATAACCGCAACCACTTTGCGGCGTCCCTGATCGTCGCAGCAGTTTGAACTACTGCCCCACAGACGACCACTCTGACGGATCGTCCCCCCAGTGCTGACCTCACCGACTAAACGACCTTGTTTACGGACCTTGCCACCGGATTCAACACTTCCAATTTTTGCTCCTGATCGACGAATGGTGCCACCCGATTCGACTTCCCCAATCAAGGCACCGTTTTTTCGAACCCTACCATTGGAATCAATACTGCCCACTTTCTTTCCTCGCTCGCGTATCACACCTTTTCCATCCACCGTCCATGCAAGGGCCCCGGACTTTCTGATCGTGATGTCGGCGTTTGCTGACAAACCACCTCCCATCATTCCCAGAAAAACCAAACTCACTGCCAGTATTTGATTCATTGATCTCCAACCTTTCACCACAATTGTGTTCCGGATCATGCCAAGGATTTACAGTCACTAGCCACAGTCACCGCACTGCGTGAAGACGGTATCACGAGTGCTGCCAAATTCTTCATCCCGCCCACAGAAAACAACGAGTCGATTCAAAAGCATTCACAAGAGTGAATTCACTCAAACTGCTCTGTGGTGCCTCACTTGTTTCACAATCAAATGAAATAGGAGAACTATGAACAGTCCTCCAAACACCATCCCGATCAGTGCCCCCAACTGGCCCGTTGCCTCGTAACCCCGCGCGCCGTTGAACTCATAGTTGCTTGCGTAGTTGCCGCCGTAGTATACCCCGGCGATGACTCCAATGACCGCAAATAGCAATGCCCCGATCGTTCCTGCTAAGAGATAACCCGCAATGAGTAGGAAGCAACCTGCCCGACGCTTGGGCCTCGTCGATACTTCCTCGCTCGATACTTGCTCGCTCGATACTCGATAGGGGTGTTGATTCTCCTGCATCATTTATGCCTCAGAACATTCCTGCTTGGCCGAATTGCTTGCAACCACAAACATTCAGCGAACCGCGCAGCGGTTTGGTTCGCGACTTCCGTTACCTGCAGAATAACGCCAACCTGACCCCAACATGGAATCAAAAATCGATAATCACATGCCTCGCAACGCAGTGGCCTGTTGCTTTGACGGATTGCCTGAATCAGTTGAAGCAGATTATGATTCCGTACATGGAAGTGATCGCATTGCAATCCGGAAGCAGTGGCAACTGCATTTACGTCGAAGCTGGTGGCATGCGGCTGTTGTTTGATGCCGGGATAAGCGGCATTCAAGCTGAAAGCCGCTTAGCTGATCACGGCCGAAACATTCGTGACATTGATGCCCTGATCATTTCCCATGATCACCGCGATCATGCGGTGGGAATGGGAATCTATCAACGCAAGTATGGCCTGCCCATTTACGTCACGCGGGCAACCCTAGCTGTCGCTCAGCAGAAAATTCGACTCGGAAAGATGAACGACATCAGGCATTTCGATGCCGGGTCTACGTTTTCGGTAGGAGACGTCCAGATCCAGACGATCCCAACACCTCACGATGCAGCAGATGGCGTAGTGTTTGTGGTCGATGATGGCATTCACAAAGTTGGCATTCTGACTGATCTAGGACACGCCTTTGACGAACTCGACGAAATCCTGCCTCAATTGGATGCGGTGTTCATCGAAAGCAATCACGACCTTGAGATGTTGGCGGGCAGCTTTTATCCCGAGAGTCTCAAAGCAAGAATTCGCAGTTCGCAAGGACACATTTCGAATCTTGATGCTGCTGAATTATTACAACGTGCCGCATCACCAAAACTTCAATGGGCATGTTTGGCACACCTTTCCGAGGAAAGTAACACGCCAGAATTGGCAATCGAAACCCACCGCCGATTGCTGGGTGATCGTTTTCCTGTTTACTGTGCAAGCCGGGACTCAGCAACTCCTCCGCTACGACTCTGATCGTTCCTCGTATCACGTTGGCCCTGGCTTGCGATCAGCCCACCAGTTCAACTTTCAAGTCGAGGACTGGCCGCAGATGAGGACTGGCCGCAGATAACGAGTGAGAGATTCTCTACGATTCGCTTCGCATCAAACCAGTAATTCAGACAGCGGTCCTCTCTGCTGAGCCTCGTCCAGACTCAAATCGAAACGGCCAAAAACATCGCGTGGACGCCCGGCGGTCTCCAACAGGGAATTGTAAAGACAAGCGATTGTCCGATGTCCTGGTTTTCCATATCCGGGATACTGTAGGTATCGTCCCCCAGCAGTTCGCTTGAGTTTACCGGCGATTCCTCCGAGCAAGAGAAAGGGCCATTCGCTACAGCTACCATGGTGTTTTTCTGCAGCATCACTCAAATAAACGATCAAAGTGTTATCGAGCATCGTCCCATTACCTTCGGGCACAGCTTTCAATTTCGTAGCAATCCTCGCTATCTGATCGACTTGAAAACGACGGATCCGATTCCTCGCTTCAACTGCAGTCATCCCGGGGACCGTTTCGGCATGGCCAATGCCATGAACATGCTTTTCGATTCCCAACCCGCGATACGTGATATCAAGCGTGTCCGCCCGAATCGTAACGACATTCGATAAACCGGCAATCAATGCAGCCGATGCAATATCGAAGTGGGCCTCAATTCGATCTGTTTCCACACTGGACTCATACTTGTCATCTACCTGAGGCGCGTGACGCCGAATCGTTGCCTCAAGACCCAACAACTGCCTACGTCGATCCCTGAGGCTTTCAAATGCTTGCAGGTAGTGGTCCAGTTTCTGCTGATCTCTTCCGCCAATCTGCCGCTGCAAATTCTGAATATCACCAACCATATGGTCCAGCAGCATTGCGTTCAATTGTTTATCCGCTTTCCCATCTGCACCTGTGGCTGCAATGCCAAACAAGTTTTTATACGCCATCAGCGGACTAGCCTGATAAGGCAAAGGACGATCCACATCAATCGCCGAAATTCCCGGATAGACAACCGAGTCTTTGACTCCCGATAGAACCTTTCCACCAAGCGTCAAACCGACATGTGGAAAAATAGAAGGCAGGGCCTTTGCGAGCATGCCGTCTACGGTCGCACTGGCAGCACGTCCCGGATTTCCTTCGCTTCCCGTGTGATAACACCCCATTGCTCCATACCATGCTGAATGACCACCCCGACACATCTTTCCTGACAATCCCTGTAGGATCGTCAAGTGATCTTGATGTTCAGTTAACGACGTAAGTGAATCGGGAAGCTCATGATTAGCAAGGGATACGTCAAAAAGCGATTCGGCGGGTTTGAGTTCAGCAGGCGAACCCTCTTCAGTTCCCGGCTGAGTCAAATCATCAGCCAGCCCAGTTGGGACAAGCTCAGCTGGAGTAAGCCCACTACACTTAACGACGAACAAAAAACGTTGGGGAGAACCTGATAAACCTGCTGCTTCTGCTTCCATCCGTTGTAAAAACGGTAATAGCAGCGGCGAAACCGTGGCAGCAGCAGCCGTTTTGAGCATCGCTCGGCGATTTCGTTGTGACATGTCTTAATTTGTTTTTCGATACAGGAAAGAATCTGATGACAACAGCGAGGCGATCATTGCCTTCATGCTGCCACCATGTTTGACATACGCTTGATCGGCTGCCATTAAGGTGGGCGAGTCGCCCAACGTTTCGTTCCGCCCTAACCAAAAGCGAAACGCGTGCCGCACGAAAGACTGGCGAACACGCTCTGATTTCCCCAACCGCTGTACCAATTCAAACACATCCTTCACATCTCCGTCTAACTGGCGTTCACCGCTATTGCCAATGTGCCCACGAGTGTCAATGTCAGTAGTTGGTGCATCACCGTGACGTTCGGGAAAAATGGTCAACAACTCACCCAACACTTCTCGCTCTCGATGTCGGCCAAAGTCATCAAACTGCTCGAATGGAAACCCGAGCGGATCCATTTTTTGATGACACTTCCAACAGTACTCGTCACGCGTCACGCGTAATCGCTCACGAAGCGATTGATCACGGTGTTCGGGAACAACAGCATTCACATCAAGTGGAACATCGGGCATCGTGTCCGCCAATAAGTGCTCACGAATCCACTTCCCACGACGAATTGGGTCGTTGTCGAAGTTCCCACTCCAGGCTATCAACCATGCCGGATGAGTCAGTATCCCCGCTCGCTGACCCACTGGCATCTTAAACGGCTGTTGAACCGGATAATCCCATGTAGTGTGATCAAGATTATAAAAGTCTACGTACTGCCGTGAACTTGGGCCTTCGATCGGAATGGGGTGACGCCCCTCAGCTTCCGACCGCTGAAGATATTTTGTATTGAAATCAAAATTGGCATCATTTTCATTCGTCTTGATGTAATGCAAATCTTTTTGGATGTGCTCGAGTGATCCCAGATAAGCCACAAAGTACTGATCCGTGGTCAACAACTGATTCAGGACATCGCGGTCCCTATCAAAAACATGCATGACCAACTGATCTGCATCGTCCACCATTCGCTGAGTCAGATAACGATCACCAAACCCAATGCGTTTTGCATCCTTGAATACATTTGGAGCATGGTGATACCCGAAGAATTCGCGAAAGAACCGCAAGGTACGGGTATTTCGAACGCCATGATCCTGGGTAAACATCCGGTAGTCAGCCGTCGACATGTTGTTATTGTCGAGTATCTTTAGAACAACCCTTTTTATGTCTGCTGTTTCTACGAGCTCTCCGCTCAAGGCGAGATGCAGTAGATCAACTCTGGTTTCACCGTCTCTGGCGACCACTTCAATTTCACTAGGCCCTGTATCCGTCAATGCGTGAGCGATCGCAAAGGCAAGTTCGGTAGGCGAAAGCCGTCGGCGACCATGAGTATCCTTCGGGCCTAACCCAATTTCCATCCGATATACAGCTTCAGGCTTCATCAGGATCGCTTGCAGCATCGTCTGCAATGCCCTCGTATTACCACCGACTTTGGCAGCCTTACGAAAGAACCCAACAAGCAATTCAAATTCCGATTCACTCGGAACCCGTTCCAACAACAACTCAAATTCAAACACTATCGCTGCCCGCAGCATTTCATCCGTTGGCTCATCTTGCGATCGCAGAATGGCCTCGAATTCTGCGGGTGTTCTTTTTGAGTTCCTGAGTTTGCTTTCGTGATCACGAAACACCACCCCAGTGGTTTGATATTCAGCCAGCGTTCGGCAATTCATCATCAGCAATTGCAAAGTGGCCTCGCCAGCAACTTGCTGGGCTGCGAAGTCGGCAATCTCACCTCGTGAAGTATCGAGTGCGAAGGGTTGATGAACCGCCGTAATTTCCCGCAGATGCCGACCAAATCCATTTAGAAATTCATCATAGATATACGGACTCAAACGCCACAGACGTGGCGGTGACGATCCTGGCCCACGATGCGACCCATCAAAAAGCTTTTCATGGCTTACATAATTACCAAACTGTGGCGACTGTAGCTTATGCCAAACGTTCGGCGTTTGGCCGGCCTTCCGCAGTTGCCGAGTAATCCACTCGGTTGCATACTCAACTTCCATCACTGATAACTGCGATGAGCCTCCAGGTGGCATGGCTCCCAGTGTTATTTGCTCGTGGATCCGTTGCCACGTTTCGACGAGCCTTTCATCAGCTGAATCTCCGTCGGCAAAATCCGTTCGAAGATCGTCGAAGCAAAGAGCCGCTTCGGTTTTTGTATTGCCATGACAATCTGAGCAGTGGGCAGTCAACAGTGACAATACTCTGTCGCCACCATCTCGTTCAGCGCATACTGCTAACGGACAAGCAAGCATGCACAGACACAACTGAAATGAGAAGAACCTGATTTCGGTTACCCTGTTTTTCGCACTTGGAACTGAGTCTACTGCCGGTTAAAAACATCGCGAGCGAATCCCAAAAACTGGAACTCCGAGAATCGGCTCACCAGAATACTTGCAAAGGTTACCATAGTTGGCCTGCTATGATCTCTCAAAACTGACTCGCAAGCACATCTCAACGATATCAAGATTGCTTTAGTACATGCCAACCACATCTGATCGAACGCCAAATGGATACGCGGAGTTGTTCGCGTGGTTGCGTCGTGTCGGCAAAAAAGGAGCGCGGGAATTGTATCTCTGCGTGCGAGGTACTGACTATCAATCATTGGCTGATTTTTCACGCAACTTTAGTGTCTGCATGAAGTCAGTCGCAGATGTAGAGAAGGGTCTGGAGCTCTGCATTCGTCCCATTCGCCGAACCCCCATTGGCCGACGCTGGACAAGTGCAGTCGAAACCGTTCAGCAAGGCGGCACTCTTACAGAAGCACTCAACCCAGCCCGTGAATCTCTTCCTCGCTTCTATCTGCCTCTTGTTCAGGCCGGCGAACAATCGGGACGACTAGCAGAGGTCTTTCAATTCTTGCACGACCACTGCAAAGCACTCTGTGAACCGTTGACCAACTTGCGTCGCACATGGCTTTTTCCCCTTGCTATATTTTTCGCCGGTTCGGTACTTCGCATCCTAATATGCTTGCTGAGCGGAAATGTAATCGAGGCAATCCAACTTACGTTCTCGGAAACCCTCGGCTGGATATTGACCGCTCTGGTCCTTGGATTGGTCATGCTAAGCCCAATCCGTTATTCTATCGACCAGATTCGACTCTCGCTGCCCTTGGTCGGCACGCTAGAACGGGAAATTGCAATGCACCGATTCTTTCGCGTGATGTCCATGATGTACGCCGTGGGCGAACACCGAGTGGAATCAATGGTCCGCTTGGCAGCAGAGACGGTGACTAATCGTGCCGCACGTTCGGAGCTCGAGAAAGCCGCGATCGCGATCGAAAATCAGCACACCATGGCGGAAGCATTCCGGAAGGTCGGGTTTCTGTCCGCTCAGACTCAAACCACGATCACCACTGCAGAGCATTCGGGAACACTCGAGCGAGGCTTCCAGCAAATTTCAGATGAAGCTGGAACATCGATGGTTATGAAACTGAGATGGATTCAACCAATTCTGTTCCGCCTTGTCATCGCAATGGTCGCAATCTCAACCCTATCAACTTTGCTGAAAATTGCACTCGGACTCATTTGATACACAAATCAGTCCGTGATAACGAACGGCTAAAAATTAGCTTCGATACCGGCAGTGAGTCCGCTAAAGGTGATCGTTTCATCGACTCCCACGTAGCTGCTCGCTCGTACCGCATCAACATATTCGCGAGTGGAAACAGCGTTGTACCATGCTGCTGTCATATAACCGATCGATGCTCGGCATCGCCCGCATGGACTCCGCCACCCGATTCCCAACTCCAGCTCCAGCACAGGAGTGACGCGGAAATCTTTGTAATCGTTGGCAATGGCTCCCAAACCAATTTGGTCACTCTGGCGATAACGCCCTGTCCAATCACCCGCCAAAAAACTGCTAAGTGCTTTCGAATAGCACATCATGCCTGTTCGACAACTGCGTCGCTCTGCATCCAGCCCCATCATGAGGCCGAATCCCTCAAAATCAACACCAGTGTCAACAGTCACCAAACCTGTAGCAACAGAAATATCTTGCCGGGCAATCAGATCCTGTGTCATGTTGCCATAACGGAAACCTCCGGACCAGTTGATTGCATAGCAATCGTTAGCCCGCCAAATTCGACGATAAGATAAATCCAATGTTTGGAAGTCCATCTCATACTCTGCACTGGAAACGAGGCTTGCACTACCCGTAGTTGCTGAGCTGGGATAAATCACCGTCGAGTTTAGAACGTTGCTACCGTTGGCGGTAATCGAGTTGCTTGATTCTCCCTGCCACCCTGTATAAATGACTTCAAGACTACTGCACTGACTTGCACAAAGGGAGAAACCAACACGACCACCAGCACTACTTTCAATATTGACAAGGCCAATCGGGCCGGTCGGGAATGCAGCAGGAGTCGTGTCATTTTGCTCAACTGCGTAGATAAAATCGGTACTTCCCGGTCGCAGCAACAAGAACTCCGCAAACACACCGCAACGATGTGCCCACCAAGGCTTGCAACAACAACGAGCCGACGTGTTGCCACAGCCACCACAAGCAGAATCGCACGATTCATGTTGGTCTGCAAACAAACCAATAAAACCTGCCTGCGCGACGGAGTCATCAGTTGTCAACAGATTTGTGGGTGAAGTATTCGGCACCGTTGTCACAGCAGCTACCTTCACGGCTTCGAGTTGTCCAATCGCAACCACGTCTTCAGCGCCAACGGTCGGGATAACCAGCAAAAAAAATCCGAGGGGAAGAAGTGCCCTAGCCCAAAGTTGATTCAATGTAGCTGACATACTTTTCATTTCTGGGATCCTTCCCTCGGGTTCCATAAATCATGTGACCTTCTATTCAAAACGGAACGGGCTGCCAAGAAAACAGACAACGTCACCTATTGATCAACGCTCGACGCAACAGCACCGGCAAAGCCAACCGAAAGCACAAAGAAAGAACATCTCTCCCAGCTACCCTATTCCCTCACCTACAGCGGAGGATTGGGTACTCCTGGCCCTTTGAACACTTGGAGAGCACGCAGAAAAAAGAGGCGTTGGGGACAACACTGTTGCCAAATTCGCGGGGCGCGGGCACTTTCCAGACACCCAAACAACCTGGCCTTCTTAAATCACGCTTTTTGTGTGCTTGTCCCATGCCTCCTTTCTTGCTTTAAGGGTCAGGCACCCTATGCTGATTGCATGGTCGACAGGCACGGCGCACGAGCTTCATTTCTCGCGTGCTTGCGATCCCACCAGAGGTCATTCCTCCGGTAATTCCAGTTGCTGGTAACAACGCCAAATGTCCGATCGGAAAAGCGGTATGACCCTTAAGAAACGTAGTTCGAGTCACAGTTACGGACAAAAAAGCACAACCAAGGCTCGACGCCGTCGACTCGGGCGGGCCCTTGCTCGCAAAACCCGGATTGAGCAGCTTGAGGAGCGCCGCCTGCTGACCGCCACGCCGAACTACTGGTCCCAAGACGGCACCTTCGATACCGCGAACGTGGCGACGAACTATGTCAATTCTGCAAACTTCATTCAGGGTTTCAATGCTACTCCGCCGCTCATTGGGACTCTACCAGGTGTATTCTCGCAGATGAGTACCGGTGAATTATTCGACGTGAATGACTTACCGCGTGATACCGACGGCCGTGTCAAGCTTTCCACTTTCTATTTAGCTGACGAGCCTCTTCCCTTCGATCCTGAGAGTGTTCTGGAATACTCAGAAGTAGGAAAGTCAATCCATTACCTTCCCGACACGAATTACGGAGGTGGTTCCTCTGATGAAATCTGGCTAACGCCTTTCAACTCATTACGCGAGTACATGAACAGTTCAGAAGTGAAGGACCAATGGACAAGCCAAGTGAGTCCGTATGAAAACAGAGAGCCCAGCCCCAGTATCAACCCAACAGAGCCAGGCCCCATCTGGTCAAACTATACCGAAGCAACGAATCCCTATAACCGAGCTGCTGCTGCATTGGGCATGCTGAATGGTAAATTCATCAACGACAGTGGAAGTATTCTTGGTGGCACCCTCGGGTTCGGAAATTTCTATCGCGTTGCCGATGTGTGGGTTGATCCCCAGCATCTTTTTCATACTAGCGTTAACTCAGATTACGCCTCCAGTGAGGTCGTCGTACCTGGTGCTCCAGGCGCTACCAGCCCGATAGTAGATATTGACACCAGTTGGACTACCAAGCAAGTGAGTGCATACGGTGAGTTCTCTTCTGGTGTCGCGCAGTATTATGAATCCAACCCTGATTACCACGAGTGGTACAAGGATTGGTGGAACGAGAACACTGTCCCGGGAGTATTCCCTTGGACGGGTCACGGTTATACGTACGACTGGTACTATGGATACAGTGAAGATCAATACGATGACATGTTGAACTTGACGCCTAAGGGCACTTGGGCGACCCGTGGCTTGACTGAATTTGTACTCGCGGCAGGTGCTCCCTACGAGGTTGGTTACGAGGCCGAACTACAAGATTACCTCGCCAACCAAGATGAGGTATCGGTAAGCGAAGGCGCTCTTACGATAGAGCTCACGGACAATGCTGACCACGACTTGAAGATCATTCGAGAAGGCAACTTTTTGCGTGTCAGCGACTCCCCGAATCCGTTGGTTGCCGGTGCCAGAACCATTCAGGATGAGGCTGACATTCTGGTCGACATCAGTCGACTCACAGCCACTGCGAATATCACCTTCAATGGCGGTAATGGAGACGACTCGCTGACGGTTGATTTTACCGGTGGTGATTTCAACTTTGCGGCAGGAATCACTTTCAACGGTGGGGACTCCAGCGGGGCAAACGGAGATTTGCTGACCATCATCGGTGATTTCGCCAACCAAACGTTCAACTACACCACAACGAATTCCCAAGGCAAAAATGGAGATGTGGAACTGGATGGTTTCATGGTTTCCTATACAGGGCTAGAACCAATCAATGCGGGCAATTCGGTCGATACCATCCTCAATCTGCCCACCGCGTTCGCCAACACTGCGACGGTTCAAAACGACCCCACTCCCGGTTCGATCAGAATCGTCGACAACGGCGCCACGTTTGAAAACACAACGATCCCGAATCCCAGCAACACACTCACAATCAACCTCGGTAATCAGGGTGATACTCTTGCCCTTGAATCGCTCGATCCAGCATCCACCGCCAGCATTTTCATCAACGGTGGTATTTCCGCAGACAATATCACGGTAGACGCTCTGACCAGCCCAGGAACCATCACGGTGGCAGGTGGCAACCCCATTGCGAACGACACGTTAATCATCAACACGAATACAAATGCACGAGTCACGCAAGGTGCTGATTCCACCACTGGCCTGATTGATCAACTCGGCCTTGGTACTGAAAAAGTCAATTACAGCGATGTTGAAGCAATTCAAATCGAGTCAGCAAACGCAGACAGTACGCTCACCGTCCTTGGAACCAATGCTTCTGACACGATTGCAGTAGCACCGACTGGGGCGGCAACCAACATTTGGGTCAATGATGGCCCAACAATCACCGCCAACCTCACCAATCCAAACCTAACCAACATCGTTATCGAAGCCAGAGCTGGTGATGACATCTTTTCGATAACGCCACTCATCGAAGTCGGTGTCACTATTGATGGTGGTGCTCAAACGACAAATGACCGTGTGACTGTCTTGGGAACGACAGCCAGCGACCTGTTGTTAGTACTCCCTTCAGAGAGTGATGCTGCCATCGTGACCCTCGATGGACGACAACCGCTCAATCTCACTTCCACTGAAGCTCTGAGCTTTAATGGTATTGAAGATGATGATGAAATAGTTGTATTGGGCGGCCCAAATGATAACCATTTCCTGCATCTCCCCGGGATTGCATCAGACACGGGCCGTATCAATATCGACGATGAAACCGATGTCGTGACCTTACTTGGAATTGACTATCGCAACCTCGGTGATGGCATCGTAGGCATCGATGGGGTTGGTGGACTGAACTCACTAACCGTGATGGGAACAACCAGCACAGACTATTTTGAATTTGCTTCTTCGAATCCCAACGAAGCACTATTAATTCACCGCGATGCCAGCGCAACTCGCCCAATCATTGCAACTCTGTCAGTTAATCAATACACCATCGATGCCACCGATGGCGACGATGTGATTGACATCACCGGTCCCATCCTCGCAGATGGGCTGAATATTGATGGAGGCGGTAGCAGTGGACAAGATATTCTCGTGCTTCGATCCGAAGCAGGCACCAATGATGACATGACCGTGGCGGTCGATCCTCTCTACAGCAGTGATCAAATCGTGGCGATGGGTAGCACCAGCAGCACTGACCTGTCAGTTTACAACGTTGGCGGTATCCAAATGATTGCTGATGACGGTGACACGGATACGCTGACGATCAATTTGGGAAATGGTGACGACACAGCAGTCATTCAACGCAGCCACACCATTGACGAGACTCTTGAATCAGACATCGTACTTTCCAGTTCGCTGCCCAACATCCAGTACACCGGATTCTCTGACACGACACTGGACGCAGGTATTGGAACAAATACACTCAGGATCTACCCGACCACCTTGGTCGGAGCGCAGACCTTGACGGTCAACGGCGGTGGGACCAATGCCGATGACTTGCTGTCGATTGTCGGTACAGAAACCGATGACACTGTGACCTCGACGACAGGCACAATTACGATGAACAGTGTCGCTGTAACAATCGGGAACACCAACTTTGCACAACTCACCATTGATACCATGGGGGGTGACGACAACGTTACTCTTGCTCTGAACGTCAGTGGCGTGCACAAGGTCGTCAAGTTGGGCTCGGGCAATGATCAGCTCGACGCTTCGCAAATGCAGGATGGCGACTTCTTTGGCGGCATCGGTAACGACAGCATCATCGGAACACCACTGGCGGATCGAATTTTCGGTGGCGATGGTAATGACGTTTTAGTCGGTGGCGACGGGGTCGATTTTATCTACGGCGAAGCGGGCAATGATACGATTGGCGATGCTACACCCGGCGCGGACGATGCTGGCGACGATTTTTACTTCGGTGGTGATGGCAGTGACCTGTTCATCTGGGAACCCGGTGACGGTCAGGACACGGTCAGCGGTGGCGATGATGGCGACGACAGATTTGAATTTCGAGGTAACGGATCAGACGGCGACCAATTTGATCTCATCTCTGACAATGCTCACGTGGATGCCGTTTACAACAGCACCATCGTTAACCAACTCGTGGGTGTCGAATACATTCATGTGATCCCAACGAGTGGCGGTGCGGCAAATGTCACCGTCAATGATCTGTTCACAACTGAAACCAGACTCGTCGAAATTGACTTGCCAACTGGAAGTTCCGGTGGCACCGCTGACAGCGTTATTGTTGAAGGTCGTGACACGGCTGACAACTTGAATCTGAATTCCATCAATGACGCGGTCGTGATCGAAGGACTTGCCTATGACGTCCTTCTGAACGACTCAACAACAGAAGATACCCTGACACTGAACTTGAATGATGGGAACGACTCAGCCCACGTTTCCGATAGCGTCTTCACACTAGTTACATCAGTCCTGAGTGGTGGATCGGCAGATGATCTGCTAACAGGCAATTTTAATACTGCCAATGGCGACACTGGCAATGACACCATTTTGGGTAGCGTGGGCATCCAAGCCATCAACGGCGGGCCAGGTGAAGACACCATGCTTGGTGGAGACGCCGCAGATACCTTTGATGGTGGCCCAGACTTCGACACCATTTTGATCTCCGGGACTTCTGGGAACGATGTGATTGACGTTGTGCAATCGACACCAACGTCACTGAACCACACCGTGAATGGTAATGCACAAGTCGACACGCTGATCGCAAACACAATTGAGCAAGCCCGCATCGAGGCTGCCAGCGGCTCGGATCTTATCCGAGTTAACTGGCAAGATGGCCTCATCGGTGGCCTGCGAATGAAGGTTGACGGTGGTGAGGACACGACATTTGATCGATTAATTGTCGTGGATGACGCGGCAAACGACCTTGTTCTGTATCGCAAAGGCATGCAGGACAATGCAGGTACCATCGAGCTTGGGCCAATCAATCCTGAGCCATTGCTGGCAGTATTTGATGGAATCGAACGGATTGACTTTGTGGATGATTCTGGCACTTCCATTGATGAACAATTGGTCGTGTTCAAGCATGATCCATTTGAAAGCAACGACAATCGATTCAATGCGACCTATCTTGGATCCGGTCATGTACTGAACTTGGACCCCACCATTGATCCGGGACCGATCAGTGATCCATTCGGTGACGGTCAGAATCTATCAGGCGACCGCGACTTCTATCGTGTAGTGGCCGAGACCACTGGCACCATGGATTTTCAAATTTACTTCCGTGAAGTCGCTGGTCTCCCCAACAACGGCAATCTCGATATCAATGTTCGTGATGCCAACGGCAACATCATTCACGGTTTCGGAACTAACGACAGTGACGACGATGAGCGAGTTCGAATTCCAGTTGTAGAAGGACAGACTTACTACTTGGAAGTTTTTGGCAACAATGGCGATGCAATCAATGTCTATGACATCAGCATTATCAATCACGCGCCCACGGTTCCTTATGCCCTGGAACTGCTGGACAACCCAGCTGACGGCACACCTAACCCTCCCGGAACAAGCGTCAACAGTGACACAGGACGCTCGCAATATGACAACATCACTTACGACGATACGCCCACGCTTTTCTTTCGACTGGACGACGGCATCTTCCTGAATGATATTCCGGGTAACTCAGGGCCAGTATTACCGCCTGACCAAGTCATCCCAATCCCATTCCAGACGGGCACAGCACAACCCGCCACCGCTGGTTACGCCATTGCAATCTTTGATGAAGGCACCACACTGCCCCAGACGGGAACAGCTCCGCAAGCACCACTAGGTTTTGCAACGGCGACCGGGCAAGAGGGTGTTTATAGTTTTACGGTTCCCAATGGACTAGCCTTGAGTGAAGGGAGCCATTTCCTGACAGCCCGCGTACAGATGATTGCGGCCTCTGATGATCAGCAAACGGCGTTCGGTGCTCGCAGCCTCCCTCTTGAGCTCATCGTTGACACGACCGCACCCGAAGCATTCTTCGGACTCGCTGGCGATGCCGCCGATGGAATTCATCCGACTAGTGATCATGGCAGCATTGCCGACGGCATCACCAATGATGTGACGCCAACCCTCTTCGGACGAGCTGACGCCGATTCGATTATACGACTTTACATCGATTTGGATGATTCCAGCACACTGTCAGCGGGTGATTTACTCATCGCACAAACGACAACGATTCCACTAGACGGAACAGCACAACTTGGTACCCCACTGTACCCCAACGAACCGGGAGGACAGTGGGTCGTGACATCAAACGTCAACATGAATGATCCACGCATCGTGTCAGTGTTAGGGAAAGACGGCGTCCGCAGGATTCTGTTATCCGCAGAAGATGTAGCGGGGAACATCACGCCCAACGACCAAGTGCAGCATCACGATATTTTCATTGACACGACCGGCCTTCAAGTGACCGGTGTCTTCATCACATCCAAACCAGCATTTGATCTGTTTACACTCAAGCCTGAGAATCCACAGCCGACACCACGGGTGGACAGTTTGACAATCTCGTTGCAGGATCTTCCCGCCCGCATTGCACCATTCTTCTACGGGGTCCTTGCGAACGAAATCGAAGACCACGAATTGTCGCCCATCGTTTTGTTAGGTGACCACACTGGTGCGATCGCAATCGACAAGATCTCCTACACCAGCTTGAATACGGGCCCGGGAATCGCGACAGCAGAAATCGTATTGGACTTCAATCAGCCCCTGCCGGATGACCGCTATACACTGACATTGACAGATTATCTGGTTGACCCTGCTGGCAATCCGCTGGACGGAGAAAACAATGCTGCGGAACCCAACGGAACGCCTGACTTTCCAACAGGTGATTCTATCGCAGGCGGTGATTTCATCGCGAGGTTCACGGTCGACAGTCGCCCTGAATTAGCGACTTGGTCTCAAGCAGTCATTTACGCCGACATCAATGGAAACTACCTATGGGATCCACAAGGTAAAGACAACGATGCCACTAATCGCGACTTCGTTTATAACTTTGGCGAAATTACCGATGCATATTTTGCTGGTAACTTCGCCCAAAATTCACTGCCGGGTCCAGATGGAATAATTGGAACAGGTGACGACATTCCGATCTCGGCTGCTGATGCTACCAGCAGCGGCTTTGACAAACCGGGTGCCTATGGTGCATTCAATGGTTCGTACCAGTTTTTCCTCGATACTGATGACAACGGTGTTGGTGATCTAGTCGGCAACATGTTTTATCAGGTCAATGCAATTCCACTGGCTGGGAACTTTTTTCTAAGCACAGCAGATCAGACCGCTATCGCTAATGGCGAACGTCCGCGAGATGAAATCGGTGCTTTTGATGGCCAATATCTGTATCTGGATGTCGATGGGAACAACAACATCGACAACGGTGAACGCTTTGCCACAGCGTTGCGTGGAAATCCGGTCGTGGGTGACTTCAATGGTGACGGAGTCGATGATCTGGCAGCTTACAACAATGCCACCGGTGTATTTACGTTTGACCTTGTCAGCGGCTACAGCGTAAGCGGACCGGTGATTGCAGGAAATGATCAATTAACATTCGGTTTCAGCGGCTTTGGTGAAATCCCTGTATCGGGTGATGTCAATTTAGATGGCGTAGACGACATCGCGATGTGGGTTCCCGGTCGTCAGGGCCAGACTCCCGGTGATGCTGGCGAATTCCACATTTTGGTCTCTGACTCAGTGCCAGCATCTCCCGCTGCAACCAATTTACCCAGCAATGTCTTTGGACCTTACAGCCCAGCACCACTGGGCAATGACCTATTTTCAACCTTTGGCACGGATGTCGCGCTGCCGTTGATAGGCAACTTTGATCCACCCATCGAATCCGAAGAAAGTACCGCCACTGTTGGATCACTGACCAATCAAGACAATCCGCTGGACACAACACGCGACGGTCTAGTTTCGGCCCTGGACGCATTGGTAATCATCAATGCGATGCAGGCCCAACAAGTCGACTTCGATCTCAACGCGAATCCGCTCCGTGTAGTCGCCTCCATGGGCGGACACCAACTGGATGTTTCCCAAGATCGGAAAATCACCGTATTTGACGCACTATTGATCATCAATGCGATGGAAACCAACATTGCTGAAGGTGAACAAGTTTTGCCATTATCAAAAATCAATGAAGTCGCATGGACAACCGCAACCGAGCGCGTGTTTGAGCGTTTGGGTAATCAGGAGCTTAATGACCAGGACGATGAGCATGAGCTGATGCCATCGATTCATCACGGGCTGCAATTCTGAGTTCTTGCGCAACGCGGTCACAACTCGCACCGCTGGACAACCGCTGTGAGATGGGATTCATCTCACAGGGCCCGCCTGTTTTGCCGGGATACTTATCGCGTCAACTGTGTTCACTGCCTGCGTCTTCACGCCACGCCAAGGCATTAATGAATGCCTGCCGAGTGTAGGGATTCAGATCTTGCTTCAACATGTATTCCAAATAGTCACGAGGCACCGCGTCGGACTCATCTTTACTGAACAGATACTTTCCTCGATGTTTTCCCCACGCAATCTGCTTCGGATGAGTTCGCGCATGGTGTGAGGAGTTAAAGAACTGTCCCCCACTTTTGAT
>CAXGRW010000027.1:0-18242 GCA_964012125.1 uncultured Rhodopirellula sp. | reverse complement strand
TCATGCATCGTGTCTCATGCATCGTGTCTCATGATGGGGACGCATGTGGGTTGGTTGATTGTGGGCTGCCCGGCGAATTGGCGTACTGACACTGCTCATTTTGAGTGTGGTTAGCAATGCAACGTCCCGCGTGTATTCTTTGAGCATGTATTTAATTCTTCCCCTGCTGGCCAGTCTGCTGTTTGTTTGCGGTCTGATCGTGATCAAGCGAGCAGGTGCTGCTGGCGTTAGTTCAGCAACGACTTTGTTTTGCACGAACATTGCTGCTGCAATCGCATTCTCGTTTGTATGGTTTTTGGGCGGAGAGGAAATTCGCTGGGACCTGTGGTGGCAGCCACTGATCATCGCCAAGCTATTTGTGTTCGGTCTGGTGTTCACCTTTCTTGCGATTGAACGCGGTGATGTTTCACTGGCAACACCGATTTTTGGCGTCAAAGTAGTCTTCGTGGCCTTGCTTTTGACTCTCAGCGGCGAAGAACAGTTGCCCTTGCAAGTGTGGATTGCGGCAGCAATGGCAACGTTAGGAATCGGTTTGATTCAATGGACTGGAAAAGGCCATCGGCACCATGTGATCTTTACTGTTTGTTTGGCGTTGGCCGCTGCGGCTTGCTATGCAACCTTCGACGTTCTGGTGCAACGCTGGGCGCCGGTGTGGGGAGCAGGTCGGTTTCTGCCAGTGGTGTACTGGATCGTGGGTATTGCCGCACTGTTCTTGTTGCCATGGGTTGACTTCAAGCCATGCAGGAAACGAAGTGTGGCAGGACTGCTGATCGCTGGAAGCATTCTGATTGCATTGCAGGCAATCTGTATTGTGGTTGCAGTCGGGTTATTTGGTGACGCTGCACGGGTCAATGTGGTTTATGCCTTGCGTGGGCTTTGGGGGGTCGCTTTGGCTTGGCTTGTGGCATGGAAATGGGGTGGAGCAGAAGCTGAACACTCACGTTCCACCATGATCCTGCGAGTCACCGGAGCGTCCATTCTGACGACCGCCGTTATCTTGGTCATCATTGTTGGCGCGTAATTCATGGGAGAGTGTCCTCCCCCCAAGAGCCACTTTCTAGTGAGTGGGTGGCAAGAGTTCCTGGAGACACAGAGAATCCGCACACACAGAGAATCCGCACACACAGAGAATCCGCACACAGAGAGAATCCGCACACAGATGATCTGAAGACAGAGTGTGGCCATGTTGTTTATACTCATAGCTGAAGCTGCCTCTTTGTGCATGCTGTCCGTTTTATTTCACTTTCTCTTGTAGGACGTTTGTTTTTCTATGTCTGAATCCAATCAGTTGCAGTCTGAGAGCCCCGCATCAAGTTTGTCTTCCCAGGCCAGTCGGAGGCAGTTCATCAAGAGTTCGGCCACGACGGTGGGGGCAGTCGCCGCCGTGACGGTGGCTGACACACAGGATGCTGCTGCAGTTGCACCCATTGATAAGATTCGAATTGGTTTCATCGGTCCCGGCGGCAGGGGGTTTGGCGCGCACGTAAAACGCCTCACCAAACTGCAACTCGAGGGAGAGCCGATCGAGCTTGTTGCTGTCTGCGACGTCTACAACGAGCATCGTGACCGGGCAGCTAGCTACATTGAAAAACAGACGGGTAAAGCACCCTCAAAGCATGAAGATTATTTGGAAATGTTTGCCAAAGCAAATCTTGATGCAGTCGTGATTGGGACGCCTGATCATTGGCATGCAAAACAAACGATTGATGCGTTGAACGAAGGGTTGCACGTCTATTGTGAAAAGCCGATGACTAAAACTGCGGAAGAGGCAGTTGAAGTGATGCGGACTTGGCAGAAATCGGGCAAGGTCATGCAGGTTGGAGTGCAATCAACAAGCTTGCCGGTATGGAATCAGGTGAACGAAATGTTGACCGGCGGAAAACTTGGCAAAGTGCTGATGTACCAGACTGAGTTCTTTCGGAATTCAGCGCAGGGGCAATGGCGATATTACAAGTTGGAGCCATCCATGAATCCGCGGAATATCAATTGGAAGAAATGGTTGGGAGTTGATGAAGGCTTGGCGGAGTACGAGGATTTTGACCGAGCCAAGTATCGTCAATGGCGACGTTTCTGGCCCTATGGATCCGGTATGTTCACTGATCTGTTTGTGCATCGAACCACGACGATGTTAAAGGCGACCGGTTTGCGGTTTCCTGGGCGAGTCGTAGGCGCTGGAGGGATATATCTTGAGTACGACGGACGCGATGTTCCAGACGTCGCAACCGTGGTTGCTGATTTTCCCGAAGGCGTGCAAGGCATGGTGACAGCCACCATGGCCTGTCAGGAAACACCGATTCGGCAATTGATTCGAGGTCACTTTGGCTCGTTTGTGTTTGGTACCGGTGAACAATTTGAAGGCTTCGATTACATCCCTGAACGGCCACAAGTGACGAGGGATAGTAAACTCAAGGAAGAGCATATTTCTGTGGGGCAGGTTAAAGATACAACCTACAATCACTTCAAAAATTGGGTGACTGCAATGGTTGCGGATGATCCGGGCCTCGTGAACAACGATCCACTGCTGGGTGCGGCAGCGATCACCACCGTGATTTTGGGCGCACGCAGTTACAGGGAAGGGAAAGCTTTCTTCATTGATGAAGAATCACTTGCGGTAAAAGATGCCGACTCATCGTGGGCAGATCGTTGGGAAGCCCGTTCACACGACCGTGGAAAACCCAACCACATTGCGGGCTGGAAAGCTGGCGATCAGGGAAGTGTTCTTGAAGAGCCTGAGTACATGAAACTAGCTGGGCCATGGGTCGACGGCAAAGACCCGTCTGGCTCATAGTTGTCGTGATTTGCTGGGTTCATATAGCCAAGCAGGTAAGAGAAAAAGTTGAGATGAGGTGAAACTCGGGGCGGGACTGAATGCCCGCTGAAAGGCTCTGTGCTCGCCCCGGGAATGACACGCAGGAAGGGTGCTGGTTTGTGGCAACATGAGCCAGAACACACATGGCAGTAAAGCACGTCTTTAATCCTTGTAATCTTTTAGAAGACGAAAGACCGCCAGAATGTGTGAGAACCAAAGTTCGGCGAACTTGGGAATCAAAGTTCGCCGAGTTCAGAGAACCCCACAAAAGAGCAAAAGCCCATGTGTGCAGCAGTTCCCTTTTGGTTTCTCTTTGCCTTGTGCATTGCCGCTGCAAATCAGAGCCATGAACACCACAATCGGCGATTCGGGTTTTTGCTATTCGCCTTTCTGTTTTTCGTTATTGCTGTGATTTTCGTTGCGAGGGATGGGGCCCTTTAGATCGCCCTGCCGATGTTTGAAAAGTAAAGGCAAGTCAAACGCAGCTTGCGAGGCAAGTTTTACGCAAGTCACTAAAACCCCAAACGCTTAGGGCTGTCCTATTGGATTAGCCTCATGGTCTTGATTGCCGGGCTTAAATCAAATCACCCACCGCAAAGCCTCCTGCGTCTTTGTCAAAATGTACCGGAAGGAGATTGGGCATTGATGAAATAGGACAGAAGTCCGTTCTGCAGGTGTGTTGCATTGGCAACGCTTCATGCAGCATCGTCTCCCGAACACACTGCGGTCATGAGCCGCCACACCATCGTGATTGATGGGCGGCATGAAGCTTTCTGGCGTAAGAGAACGCAGGGAATTTGGTTCTCGGCGTTTTTTGCGTGGTTCTGACTGTTCCTTTTGCGTGGCAGGGTCCGAAAGCGGGGGCATCTCGGAATTTACCGGGAATTGGACCTAACAAAAACACGCGGCTGTCGTCAGAACGTTACATTCAGTAATTCTAGCAACAGTTGCCTTTGGGAGCGGCATCGAGGAATTCCTCGATGGGATATTCACACGGTAGATCATTCTGATTCGCTCTCGGGCTAGGACAAGGACGGTGGTAAACTGTCTGGCTCTTGTTCGCGCGGCTGGTCTTGGTCGTCTGTAAGTAGCGTTTTTGAACAGCAATGCAGCTACTGCCACCAAATGGCCTGGGGCGACAATAATTAAACTCACAGTGAATGTATTCACAGCGATATAGGGTGAACGGCAGCTTCCTTTTAACTGCGTTGAGGCGTTGAGATGTATTTACTATTTGGCAGACTGGCATTGGTGATTGGCATGGTTTGGGTGGGAATTGTTTCCACCTCGCTTGGACAAGGGTTGTTGATATCGTCGGAGCATGATTTTCGTCATCCTTTGCCTCGCGTGATGCCTCCCATTCGTCCCGGGCAACCCGGTTTTTTGTATGACATCGCGAAGCTTGAAATCGATGCCTCCATTCGTAATCAGGTCGCTGAAGTTCAAGTGGCACAAACGTTTCGCAATCGCAGCAACCGAACGCTACAAGTCAAGTTTGTCTTTCCTCTGCCTTACGATGGCGCGATCGATCAAATGACGTTCATGGTCGATGGGCAGGAACTGGAAGGCAGGTTGCTTGAAGCTGATCAAGCTCGAGAGATCTACCAATCGTATGTTCGCCGCAATCAGGATCCAGCCTTGGTTCAGTGGATTGGGACGGGCATGTTTCAGACTCAGGTTTTCCCAGTTCCGGCAGGAGCCGTGCGAACGGTTTCGCTTCGTTACACGCAGGTTTGCAAGCGACAAGGAGCATTGAACGATTGGTTGCTTCCTTTATCGCCAGCCAAGTTCACGTCCAGCCCAATCGGTGAAATCAACATCCGGGGGCGTATTCGTTCAGAGACAAAATTGGGGAACGTGTATAGCCCTTCGCATGATCTTGAAATTGAGCGTGACGGCGAGAAGGTCGCTCGATTTGAATACAAGGCCAAGGCAACGGTTCCTCGTCGCGATTTTCGTGTTTTGTGGGATGCAGGTGAGGAAGACGTCCAGATGTCGGTTGTGTCGCACCGACCTGATGCGGACAAAGACGGTTATTTCATGTTGTTGATTCAACCGCAGTTTCCAGCCGTTGAGAAAAACAAAAAGAAGATCGGCAAGAATGTAATTCTTGTGCTCGATAAAAGCGGCAGCATGCGGGGGGAAAAGATTGACCAGACCCGGCGGGCTGCCTCCTATGTAGTGGACAAGCTGCGTTCACGCGATCAATTCACGCTGATCAACTACGACAGTCGCGTGGAAACGTTTCGCAGCGAGCTAACCAGTGGTGATAAAGAAACAAGGGACGATGCCTCGGATTACATCGATTCCATGCTCGCGGGGGGAAGTACCAATATCGATGGTGCGCTTGCCAAAGCACTTGAACTCTCCGGTGAAGCCGATGGTCCCGCTTATGTGGTGTTCATGACAGACGGCCAACCAACCGTCGGCGAAAAAAATGGCATGAAGATCGCCGAGAATGTCAAAAGCCGGCTCAATGAACAGACTCGTCTTTTCAGCCTCGGTGTGGGCCACGATGTGAATAGCCGCTTGCTGGATAAATTGGCTAGCATCTGCCTTGGTCAGACGATGTATGTTCGCCCGGGCGAGCCGTTAGATGATGTAGTAAGCCAACTGTATGATCGGATTGGCGCGCCTGCGTTGACTGATGCCAAGCTGGAGTTATTGGTTGATGGGAAAGAAGGGCGTACACGGCAAATCTATCCGTCGAACATGTACGATCTGTTCTCAGGTGACCAGTTGGTGATTGTGGGAAGATACAGAAAACCTGGTGAGCTCAAGATCAAACTGACCGGAAACTTCATGGGCAAAAAACAGGAGTATGAATACTCTGGTGAATTTGCAAAGAAAACCGGCAGTGGTCGTAGCGCGTTTGTTGAGCGATTGTGGGCTACGCGACGGATTGGCCAGATCATCGACGATATTGACCTGTATGGAAAAAATCAGGAGTTGGTCGATGAGCTGATTGCTTTGTCAAAGAAGCATGGCATTCTGACACCGTACACTGCTTACCTTGCAGAGGAGCAGACTGACATCAACGACATCACTCGGGGACGTAGGTTGGCACAAGGGAATTTGCGGGCCTTGGCAGAAGAGGCGGGAGAAAACGCGTTTCGTCAGCGTGACTTCAAATCACAATTAAAATCTGCTGGACGGGCAAGTCAATCGAATGATTCTTTGGGCTTGAACTTGGGATCAAACTTGCCTTCTGGCGGGGGACTTGGTGGAGTTGGGAGTGGTATTGCACAGTCAAAGGCCATGCCTCCCGCGCCAGCCGCAGGAGGTGCTCCCGGGCAAAGCGGGGGGAAAAAGCAAGCGACAAGTAATCGTCAGGCTGTCAGGCAAATTGGCGGGAGGACATTCTTCTTGAAAGGCGACCGCTATGTCGACTCGCAAGCGAGCGACGAGCAAATTGCAAAGGCCCAAGAAGTTGAGCAGTTCAGTGATGCGTACTTTGACCTGATCGAAAAACTCGGCGAACGATCCAAAGCATTTTTAGCAGAGTCGACAAAACTGCTTGTAGTGATCGATGACAAAGCCTATGTCATTGTGCCACCAGCACCGAAAGCTGAGACGCCAGCAAAGCCGTAGGGCTTCTCCGACCAATGTCTGGAGTAAGCAGTGTGAATGACAAGGTTAGCGTCTGCATGCCGATGGTGCTGCAGGCTGCTTGCCTGTGTCTTTTCGCAAGACTCAGGCAAGCTTTTTGCCGCCAGGAGCACGTAGGTCGAACAGTCCAAAAATCTCATCTCTGGTCAGTCCACCTCCCTTGAGAGGTTTCGCTTTTGGGTTCGTTTCAGAGAAGAGCATGTCGAACATTTCTCGCTTTTCGTCAAGCACAGACGCAATCCGCTGTTCGATCGTATTCATCGCCAGCATGCGGGTGACCGTGACGGCACCTTTGGCTCCAATGCGGTGGGCGCGATTGATGGCTTGGTCTTCAACTGCTGGATTCCACCAGCGGTCAAACAGGAACACGTATTCGCAGAATTGCAGGTTCAGTCCGACGCTTCCTGCTCCATAACTCATAAGGATGACGCTACAGTCCGGATCATGTTTGAATTGATCGATAACGCCCTCACGTTTTTTGTGCGGTACTCGCCCGTGGTATTCCAGCGGTCCAAACCGTTCCAAGGCTGGTCTCATCTTGTCGATGCTATTGACCCATTGGCTGAAGACGATCGCTTTCTTTCCGCTGGCGGAGACTTCTTCCATGTCGGCAACCAAGCGTTCCAGTTTACTGCTGCTGCCAGTGGCGGGATCGAAATTGCAGATTTGCTTCAGGCGTAGAACGAGCTCAAAGACATGCTGGATTGTCAGTTCCTGATCCAATTCTTCGAGCTGAATGACCCCCTCCGATTCGGCAGATTCATAGGTCGCCCACTGTTCAGCGGTCAGGTCGAGTTCAGCGTCCCTGTAAAGTTTCGGTGGCATGTCCTCCATCACCATGTCTTTGGTGCGTCTGAGAATATAATCCTTGGACGCCTTCGCCATCTGGTTCATTGGCATACCTACTTTCAGGTATCCGGGTGACAGGTAGTCAAAAATTCCAACCAGATCATCAGGTGAATTCTCGACGGGGGTTCCGGTCAACGCCCAAGAACGGGTTCGCGGAATGGCGCGGACGATTTCGCTGGTTGTGCTATTCCGGTTTTTAATGCGTTGCGCCTCATCAAGGGCCACCAAGTCAAAATGCAGTCCGCTGTCGAGAACTGTTTCTTTATCACGCATCAGTAGTTCGTAATTGGCGACTTTCACGGGTACCTCTGGTGAGCGCCACTGGAACTCCCGTTTGGTCGCATTGCCACCGATGGCGGTGACTGGAATCTCGGGTGCCCAAACCTCAAATTCACGGAGCCAATTAGTCACAAGCGGTTTGGGGCATACCAACAGAACGCTTCGAAGTTGTCCACTGCAAAGCAAGAGTCGAATCGTGCTGATAGCCTGCATCGTTTTTCCGAGTCCCATCTCGTCAGCCAGCACGGCTGCATAACGAGGGAACAGAAATGCAATGCCATCAAGTTGGTAGGGAAATGGATCGAAAGGGAAATTCAATTGCCCGCTGCCAACCAGAGAATCCAGTGGTGGCTGAAGCAGGTAATAAAGTCGATCCTGAAGCTTGACAACTTCGTTGGGTGGTTTGATTCGATGTCGTTCAAGGCTGGTGTAACGCTTGCGTTTTTTTCGATTCGTTTTTTCTGCCGGTGTTACTGGAGGCGTCCATTGGTTGGCTTCTGGGAAAAGGAAGCCGGTTGCCTTAGCCGTGAGTTTGGAAACCTTGATCGGAAGCGATTTGGGCTGAATGGCTTTGATTGGCAGTCGGTGCACACCAGCGGGAGTGAGGGCGTCAGTTGACCAACTATTCGAGTCGTCGATTTCGGCGCGTAGCTCAGATGCTGAGTCTCGTTTCCACATGTTGTCGCGGCCATTCCTTGGCGAATTAATTTTCGAACCACGTTGCAACGTAGCTTCTCAGTGGTGAGTTGTGCTGTGGCTCAGGCAGCCGCTGCCGGTGGTAGCCGGGACGATTGTGCTCTCGCAATCTGGGACTGTGCTTCCTTGATTGCTTCACGAATTCGATCGAACGGCTCAGTGGCGTCGGGCAAATCGATCAAGCCAGCGGCCAGCTGTTGAACTTGCTCGGCTTGTTCCACTGCAACTCTAAGTGTCGATCCGGCGAGGTCCACCCGAGTTGAACCCAGCAGTGATTCATCATCCATCGGACCCTCGTCCGACAACGCGGCCTCTTCGACAAGCGCGACGGGGCACTTCGTTCGCGTTTCAATCTTAAGTGCCTCCGGTTGGTCGCAGCACAGCAGAGCAATCGGGGTTCGGCACTTACGCACAAGTAGCGGTCCGATCACTTCCCCAATCAAATGATCGCGCAGAGTGAGGCCAAACAGAATCTCGTGAGCCCGTGTGGGACGCACCGGCAAGGTGCACTGAAATTCCAAAGGCCTGCCTCCACCATTGAGTAGCAGCAATCCGCCTGTCCAGCCCGTTCGCTCGTCTTCTACGACCGTGTAGTAGGCAATCGTTGGTGAATCCGTGTCTGGCATCCGCGTATTTAACTTGGGGTGAGTGGGAGGTTCGGACTACCGCAACTGCCTGCAGCTTGTACTCGTTTTTTTACCGCGGCAATCGATGCAGTTCCGCTGGGGTGGAGGTGCAGGCCGTGTTATGACTGTGAAACACGTGAAACACTGGGCCTGTCGATTGCACCGCCGCCTAAGGTCAGTTTCGGCGCGTAATATATTCGGACTTTAGCGGTTGAAACGCGAATTGTCCGGTCCCGGAAAGCAAGTGTGAAAATAGGGATTATCTCAAAGTTTTTTTTGCTGTTAAACAAAATTGCTAACCTGTTTGTGTTTCACCGACAAACAAAAAATTCCTTGGTTATACTTTGCTCTTTAACATTTGAGATTTATTCTTCGCAGCAGGAATCATTGAGATGTCATACGAGCACGAGCCTATTTCTCCCATGTTCCGAATCGACGTTTCGGCTGATGGAGAGTCTGAGGCGGGGCAGGGGCAGCAAGGTGATGCAAACCACGCAGCTTTGGATCTGCTGACCGAACTGGTCGCCGGCCAAAAGCAACAGAATCGATTGCTCGAAGAATTGGTTGATCAGCAAGTTGCGGCTAATAAGCAGCGTGCTACCGAACTGCAGCAGTGGAAAAACGCCAACCCCGAGCTCGCCCGCTCCTGTCGACAGGCTGCGGAAACACTCAGTCGGGTTCAAACTCAGTTTCTCGATACGCTGACCGAAGAAATTGCGGATAGCGAAGAGCACCTCGTCGAGGGCGAGTACATGCTGAACGAGTTTGTGGATCGTTTTGGACCCCGTTTGGCTCATTTGAACGGTGTTTTGCAGGTTTTGGCGCAACTGGGCAGTAACGACGCCAGTAGCTAACACCGCCTGCTCGATTGGCGTGAGGTGATTTTGGGACGATCTCAGCGAGTTTCCGCTGGGATCATTTTGTTTTTGCTCGCAGTCACTTGCTCTCAAATATCTACTTGCGGGTATCGCTCGCCCGCTCTTGGCAATTCTTGCCCGGCAAACTGGGTTTCACGCGGTCGCGGTGCTGAACTGGTATCCTATATGTAGCTGCTTTTGGTGCGATAAATTGTCGCATTTATTTCTTGGCTAGATTCTTGCCAGATGATTCATGGTGAACGTCGCAAATATCTGTGTCTCCTGTTTGCTCGACAAAGTGGTGGGAAAGCTCGTGAAGGTAAAGAAGTGTGACCAGCAGCCATAGGCTTTGTTCCTGCCTGATTTAGAAATGAACGGGTGTTCATCCGCACGGGGTGCTGTTGGCTTTGCTTTCCAGTTTTGGCAGGACCGGTTGGGTGTTGTTGGCATCGGATGCCGTTTCGTGCTCGTTTGACTCCGCCCTTGTGTCTGCCTTTGGAGGCACTGCTGGTGCCGCTGCAATTGGTCCCTTCCTGATTGTACGTGTCGCCTGTTTGATCGTTGAATGCGTCACAGCTAGGTCTATCTGGGAAACTTTGGCCAATCGGTTTGTCTTGACCGATTTTAGGAAACACAGCAGGTTGCCGGAATGGATTGTTTCGCGCGCCCGCTTTTGGTGCTCTCCCGTTTTTTTGCGATCCTTGAAAAGGGATGACATGGATGTCACGACACTCCGGTAGGAGTGTTTTTGATGTTTTGTCGTACACCTTTCCAGCAAAATTGATGGCTGTCATCCTGCTTATCGCAAGCGGGCTGGTTTCGTCGTTGGGGTGTCGAGGTGTCTCGTGTGGCACGCGATGGCACGAACCGCAGTATGCCACTGCTGAGCTCAGACAGCATGGAATGCGGTTGTCCGCCGTTGAGCATTTGTACGCGAGAGCACGAGCATTGGAGGCCGAAGGAAATTCGGGATCGGTGGATGCCTATTTTAAAGTGGCTGCGTTGACTTGTGTGTCAGGCATCTCAGGGGATGCACGCGATCGCAGAACGATAGAATTGCACCGATCCTCGTTGGCAAAATTGGTCGTGGTTGGTCAACGCTTTGGTCGACTGAATCCAGCTTCAGGAATGACCCTTGAGAGTTGTCATGGCTCGAAGTTCATTCCACTGGAAAAGACAGGGTTCGTCTGGCAGGCGGCTGATTTTCAAAACCTTGTGCCAGTTGGTACCTACAGCACCGATGTGCTGAGTAAAGCGTATTGCAGTGATGGCATAGGAGTGCCGTTGGTTGTGCTGAGGCATGCCTGCCGCAATGAGCGGTTCATGCGTGAAACAAGTGCGTTCTCTGCAACGTTGATCATGCGCAACACAGCAGGCTGTGATACGAATGATTGTTTCAGGCAAGATGCTGGTGATTTGTCGGCGGCGAAGTTACCCACGCTCGAGCTAGTGAATTCGCGAAAGCTCCGGCATGTTCAGGTGGGGGAACAGACAAAACGACTCGCCCGTGATCTTTCCGCACCACTGGTGTATCGCCTAAGCACAACCCCACGCAACTACTGGCAGGAATTTGTGCGCCCGGATTCTGGTTTATCAGAGGGGCAGTTGCAGATGTTGGAACCGTATCAGCCCGGAAAGATTCCTGTGGTATTCATTCACGGGCTACTGTCTGACCCCTACACCTGGAGTCAAATGATCAACGAACTGATGGCACGGCCCGACTTTGTCGCTCGTTATCAGGTTTGGGTGTACAACTATCCGACAGGAAGAGCTTTCATTTCGAGTGCGACTAAGTTGCGTTCTGATTTGGCAACATTAAGGCATTTTCTCGATCCAGAGCGTGTGGATTCTGCGCTTTCTGAGACCGTTCTGGTTGGCCATAGCCTTGGTGGAATTTTGGCAAAACTTCAGGTCACCTCTGCGCAGGATCAAGTTTGGAATTCTGTTGCGAATCGACCCCTTGATGAACTGAATCTTCCTGAACAGTTCCGAGAGGAACTGCGACAGTACTTCTATTTCTCTCCCTCACCCGACGTGAAACGTGTTGTTTACATGGGGACGCCCCACCGTGGCTCCGCATATGCGAAACGCTGTGTTGGCAGGCTGACATCAAAGTTGGTTCGTAGACCTGCTTGGGAACAGGACAGGCACCGAAAGATGATTGCTGCGAATCCAGGTGTGTTCAGTGATGAGGTCCGCGGTCGCATTCCAACCAGTATCGATTTGCTGGACCCAGACAGCCAGTTGCTACAGGCAATCGAGGGGCTTCAAGTCAGCCCAAATGTACGGTTGCACTCTGTGATTGGTGACTATAGTTGGCGGATTGGTTTTGGACGAAGTGATTTGGTTGTACCTGTGCAAAGTGCAAGGGAACCAGCGGCTGTCTCGGAGCTTGTGGTCAAGGCAAAGCATCAGAACGTCAACAAGGAGCTCGTCGTCGTTCGAGAACTTTTGTGCATTCTGAATCGACATGCTGCTCTCGCTGGAAAGTTTTCATCCAAACCGTCCACACAGCAAAACCGTTGTCTAAGTGGTCCAGATGTGATGAACTCAGCCAATCCCAGCATCAATCCAAACCTACTAACGATGGCAAGCCCGATTGGGATCATGCAACAACTTGCCGATCGGACACGATTCAATGCAGCTGAGCCCAAGGGTGAGCAGGAGAAGGCAGATGCGTCACCGATCGCGACGCTTGACGCCTTGGAGGTGGATTTCATGCCGGAGACCTCGCTGCAATCGATTACTCGGCCCAAATCGACCAAGAACCAGCCTGCGGCAGTCTTTCAGCAGATGAACCCGCCAGTGATTTCGGAACAAGAGGGGGTGAAGTCGGAACAAGAGCAGGCGGACTCAGGGTTGGAAACGGTAACTCAACTTGAGGACACAGCGGTCAGCAAGGATTTGCAATAATGCAGTTACCTGCAGCAGACTTCCCAGCTTCGTCGGGCTGACTTGGGTCTCAGCACGATCTACCTGTCGTTGCTGCTTGGCTTGCGGCGTTCAAAGTTCCTTGAGGTATGAAATGCCATCCGCTAATTCGTGAAGCGGCGAGTCAACTCTGCCAACCACGTAGCGTCCACGGTACTGGACGTCTTCCAGCATCCCGATCAACTCAGGGAAATCGGCCACACCTTGTCCCAGCGGCACCGCAATTCCGCGGCCAGCAGCCAAATCGATCACTCCGTCGACTGCACAGACGATCTGGATTCGATCTTTGAGGGCGAGCAACGTTTCCTGAACATCATGTCGGTTGATGATCAGTTGGCCTGGATTGAAAGCAACTGCAATGAAGGCATCATCTGCACCTTCGAGCAGCTTTGCTAGCTTCAGTCCAGGTTCCGCTCCGGTTTCCGCGGCCAGAAACGCCCCGACTCGGGTGCCATAGCGTCCCAAATCGCCCAAAACTGACCGCAGTGATGCCCATTGTGAGCTTTCTTCGTCACCTGGAACGACTCCGACAGAATTGATCACCACAGGTGCTCCGAGTCGGTAAGCGAGTTGCATCGCTGACTTGGTGGCCTCAACCCGACGTTCTAAATTTTGGGCATGTTCGTAGCCACGCCGTGTTTGAAAGCGTAAAGCCGAGACTTTGAGATTGCGGTCATCCAGTATTTTCCGCAACTGGCGAAGGCCAGTGTCCGATAATTGACTCGGGTGGATCTGGTTGCGCGCATCGATTTCCACCGCCGAAGCACCCAGTTGGGAGGCCGTTTCGATCGCTTTACGCAGTGGCATTCTCATTGCGTCAAGTCGGACAGCTACGTTCAGTTCAGCCAAGTCTTCACCCATACATCGTTCATGACCGGTCTTATTTTTGCTGGCATCTTACGTGTCTTCAACCGGATCGCAACCACCGGCCAAACAAGTGGCCGTGGCTTGGTAGCGGTTGCGATAGCGATGTGCATGCTCAGCGGCAGTTGCTGGAGCCAGGAAATATCGGCTGTTTCGGCTGTTCCCAAGCCTGCCGTTAAGAATTCTCCAGCTGACGGTGTGGCAGCTGGTGCCAAACGCAGCAGTTCGGCATCTTCAGTCAAGCAGCGGCCTCAGGAAAAGCTTCTCAACTTGACTTATGAGTTTGGTCCTGAGATGGGACAGATTCGTCAGCTGCCAGTCGGATGGAAACGCGAACGAGGTATTGACTACAAGACCTATGTCAAAATTAGCATGGTGCGTGACAACCGGGGGTCAGCCGAATTAGAAAAATTCGTTCGCTGGTTTGATGGTCAGTTGATTTTCAGTTGGCAGTGGTTGAAAGATCAATCACCTTGGAATCCCCATCTCAATCTGCTCAATCACCACTTGGCAATCGGGTGGTCAGTGTTGACAAAACAGGTTCAAAAGAATTCTGCGGCCCTACCGCCATCACCTGCGGATGCTTTATTTGATCGGTACTTGCGCGTTGATCTGAATGGTAGTGGAGCGTTGATTTCTTCGCCCTACCTCGCTGCAAATGCCTCACACCAATATCGCTTTGGCTGCCGTATCCGCACAGACCTGGTCTACGATTCAGCGAGGGTTGAGTTTGTGTTTGGGCGTTTTGTGACCGCGAAGATCGATGGCAGCAAGGAACGCGAGGTGCTCGAAGAGTTAGCGGTTCACAGCACGCCAAAAGTGAGTGGAGATACAGCGTGGACAACGTTTCGTTTGCCCTTGGTCACGCCGCCAGCTGGTACCACGCACCTCATTACGCGGCTCATTGTTGCGGGGGGCGATGATGGTTTGGAAGATATTCAAGGTAGCGTTGGCTTCGATGACATTAGCATTGAGGAAAGACCACAGCTTGCAATCACGACTGATCAGCCGCGCGGAATTTACAAGATCGGCGACACCGTCCGGGCAAGTGCAAGTATCGCAGGCTACTTGCCAGCAGACATCGACAAGGTTCAGTTTGCCTTGTACGACATCAGCAGTAGGTTGATTTCCAGTACGGTCTTGCCCATTCAACGCGCGGCGGTGAAGCCGGATACGGGAAGCATTGTGAACCGCAGTCGGACCCAAGTAGATTGGGAAATCGCAGGTTTGCAGTCTGGTTATTATCGAATGAACGTGGCACTGGTGGGTGGAGACGATTTCCAGCTTAATGCCCAAACGACCTTGGCTGTCGTCCAGGATTTGGGTGAGCAGGGACGAGGACTTTTTGGCTGGACGCTGGAAAGTCAAAAAGAACAGATAGACGCCGCAGACTTTGCACTGTGGTTGTCCCGGCTAGGTGTATCCTGGCTCAAGTATCCTTGTTGGGAGCCAGACAAAGTAGCCCGTGATGAGCTGCAAGTTGTGTTCTCAAAATTGCAGGATGCACGAATCCAAACGGTCGGCATGCTCAATCAGCCACCCCCTGTGCACCTCGAAAAATTTTCGGAGTCAGGGGAAATTGTGGCTGCTGAAGTGTTTCGTGATCCCGAGACATGGCAAGCTCTGTTGTCACCAATCATGGAACAGTTGACCCAGAAAGTCACGATGTGGCAGTTGGGTGCCGAGAGGGATTTCAGTTTTCTCGGATTGCCGCAGTTGCCAGAGCAGATCACAGAAATCGTTGAGGGCCTTGAGGAAAGAAACGGACAGAAAATCGATGTCACGATTTCGTGGCCTTGGCTTGAGTCCTCGGCACCATTCGCCGAAGCAAGTTGGCGTGCAGCTTGCCGCAGCAGTACGCCACCTTTGTCCGCGCCGGAGCTCGATGCGTTTCTCGAGAAAAGTGACATCGAGCAGGCCGCTGCTGGATTTGCAGGGCCGAGGACATGGCTACTTATCGATCCGCTCGATGCCAAAATTTATGATCGGCAAACGCGAATTCGAGACCTCGTGCTCAGGATGGCCACCTCACGAAAGCATCGAGTGCAGGCTGCTTTTGTTACCCGTCCCCATGATCCCCAGCACGGACTACTGAGGGCAGACAACCGGCCTGGGGAAATGCTTCTCCCTTGGCGTACCACCTCGCTGCTACTGGGGAATTTGAGAGCAGTTGGATCCATGCGGTTGCGCTCCCAAGCCGATAATGAAGTCTATAGTAATGCGAAACGTGCTGTTGTACTGATGTGGGCCGACGAAGTGACAGAAGAGTTGGCATACTTTGGCGATGGAGCACGGATGGTTGACGTTTGGGGAAGAGTCACGCCGTTGCAGGCAGTCAAGGTCGGAGGGCAATGGGTGCAGCGAGTCCCGATCGGACCAGAACCTGTGTTTCTGATCGGTTGTGATCCAGCTGTGCTCGCGTTTCGGATGTCGGTCGAACTGGGCAGTGATCGTCTGGATAGTCCGCTAGGGCGTAAAGAGGTGATGAAAATTGCGTTCACCAACCCGATGCGGGAAAGTCTGATCGGGCAAGTTCGGGTCATTCCACCTCGATCTTGGCGTGTTACCCCCATCAAGAAATCGTGGCGACTTCTGGGTGGGCAGGACGCCGAGGTGGATTTTCAAGTTGTACTCAGTAACACGGCCGATATCGGTGAGTATGAGGTTGAGATACAGTTCGCTCTGGAAACTAATCCTCCTGAAATCGTATCCGTATACCGCAAAGTTCGAGTTGGCCCAGTTGGAATCGATATGACAATCGAAACCCGGCTCTTGTCTGATGGACGTTTGCGAGCAGAGCTGGTGATCAACAACAAAACGACGACACCCAGGCTCTATAACTGCTTCTTCTTTCTTCCCGCAGGATCGTTTGAGCAGCGACAGATCGCAGTCCCTGCTGGCAAAGAAGTACGACGAGGGATTGATCTTCGTGATGGTGCTGAGATGCTTGGCAAGCGTTTTCGCGTTCGGGCAGTCGAGCAAAGGAATAAACGGGTGATGAATTATGAAGTCACTATCACGCGGTAGGGTTGACTGTTACCAATCCTGCCAATGACACCGGAACTATGCTGTTTCGGTTTTGAAGCCGTATATCCTACCCGACCTAGTTGACGAACGAATGCGAGTCTTACTCACAAACGATGACGGTATCGAAGCTGACGGCCTGCTGGCTTTGTACAAAAGTGTTGAGCACTGTTTTGGTAATGACGTCGAAATCAGGGTGGTGGCGCCCGATCGTGGACGTAGTGAGTGTGGACATAGTGTCACCACCAGTCGGCCTTTGAAAATCGAGCAGGTTCGACCTGGTTGGCTCGCCGTTGATGGAACGCCCGTGGATTGCGTCAGGGCAGCCTTCGGAACTCTGCAGCAAGAAGTCGATGTGGTTCTTTCCGGTGTGAACGCTGGAGCAAACCTCGGCGTTGATTTGCTCGTCAGCGGAACATTCGCCGCTGCTCGAGAAGCTGCTATGCACGGCGTCCCTGCGATGGCAATTTCTCATTACCGACATCCTGCCATTCCCAAGACGTGGGATCATGTTCCACGGTGGGTAGCCAATACAATACGCGACTTCGGTGAGAAGGCGGGAATACGCAAAGCAGGCGGGGAGACCAAACCAACCATGCTGTGGAATGTGAACCTGCCAGCGATTCCTCCCGATGCCGAGGCACCACCCCCAGTGCGATGCGGTGTCGACACCGAACCGATGGTCAGGGAACCGCTATTTGACGGAAAGTTCTTGCGGTTCACCGCCGATTTTCACGCACGACCTCGCGAGCCAAGACTCGATGTCGACCAGTGTTTTAGAGGCCACATGACCATCAGCGAATTCTCGCAGCCGTTTCTCATGTGACGTGAAGCTGACGTAACGCGCGCTGATGGCCTTTGCTGGATACACCCACGCACCTGCCTCTCTTAAAAAGAACCAAGGCCGAGGGCGGCTCAGATTGCAAGTGCCTACTCGTGAGGCTTGCTGGCGATCGCAATGTTTGTCTCTTCGAGACTCATGGCAACAGGTGCCAGGCCACCGGCAGCTACTTCGTGCCGTTCGAGCTCACCGCGGACAATACGCACCTCGCGTGGAGCCTCAATCCCGATCGCGACACGGTTTCCCGAAATACGATTGATCGTCAATACAACGTTGTCGCCGATGACCAGTTGCTCACCTTCTTTACGACTTAACACCAACATATCTGCGTCCCTGTAATGGAGTTGTTTTTATCGGAAAACTGACGGGTACAAATCACGTGCCAGTACGGGCCTGTTGAGGTGGGGAATCTTGGTGTTTTTTCAAACTTGAGCCAAAAGCAAAAAAAATCCGCATTTACGCCGTTTAGTTGCATGCAAAAAATGAAAAATCGTTATTTCCCAACATAACCCGGTGCTGCTCCTTGCAGCTCCGAAGTCGCAAAACGAGAATCTTGTCGCATTGTGAGACCCGTGTCCCGTCTCTTGACTAACCCCACTATCGCAATGGGCAGTGACAAGGCTGGTCGCAGCGACAGGTGTTTTTTTGCGGCAGACACAAAGGCGTGCCGTCTTTCCCTCGGATTGTTGGGCAGGAACACTTGTGCCACAAGCCAATTCGGCTGGCGGCAGCGGGGTGACAATCGTTCGATGGAGATAAGTGTTGCAGTCTTGGCATGCGAGTTTGTTTTGCTGCTTCTTCATAAGAAGCAGTTTGGATGCCAAACGGAATCTTTTTGAAACGGCTCAGCACAGGTG
>CAXGRW010000026.1:0-18253 GCA_964012125.1 uncultured Rhodopirellula sp. | reverse complement strand
GACAAAATGCACCTCACTACAAATGCAGTGCGACGACCAGAGAGCACGACTACCCCGATCGAGAACGAAACCATCGCTCTTCATCCATTTCCGCGCTTCATCCATTCCTGCCCTTTATCCATTTCCACCCTACAAGTCCGAGGCCGAGCCCAAGGGCTCGAATCCTCCCTGCTCGACTTGAAATAAAAACAGCTCGTATTACCGGACTTGCCTTCAGCAAACTCCATGTTTGTGACTCGCCGGCCTTGCTTCACCCCAGCCTCTTCCCACCAACATGTGGTTGCGATTTACAATCTGCCTCGACTGCGTTGACGGTCATTCGCATTGCAGCCCATCGTCTTGTCAGGTTTTTCCTGCTTTGGCCCTAACCTGCGACGGTGTCTGGCTATTCTTTAGTGATGGCCACTCACGAAAACTCAGCCGCCGATACAATCCGCCAGATCAGCCTAAATCAGGCTGCTCTGCTGGCATACATTTTGACACTGCATCCTGATCGCAGCGAAGCACAGGATATTTTGCAGGAAACCAACGTTGTGCTGTGGCAAAAAATCGGAGAATTCCGTCAAGGGACCAATTTCAAGGCTTGGGCGTTCCGAATCGCCTATCTACAAACGCTGGCTCATTTCAAACGCATCAAACGCAACCATTGGCTAGGCTTTTCTTCTGAACTGGTTGAGACGCTTGCGGACGAAGCGGAGCTGATGTTGGCCGATTTTGAGCAACGGCAAATCGCACTACGATCTTGCATTCAAAATCTGCCTGACAAGGATCGCGAGATTTTGCGTGCTCATTACGAAAGTGGTCAGCCACTTGCTGAGGTGAGTCATCAACTTGGGCGAAGTATCGGAGCGTTAAAGCAGGTCCTGTTTCGCGTGCGGCGAGCATTGCGAACCTGCATCGAAAGTCGGCTTGCGGAGGGAGCGACCAATGGCTGAAACGAATGAATCCCCCGATGACGAACTTGCATCGCTTCTTGAAGCAGTCTTAAATCGTGACATCACTCCGCCTGAACAGGAACGCCTTGCCGAACGCTTGTCAGCAGATCCACAAGCCAGAACCGAGTTCATTCGGTTAACGGCATTCGATGCCATGCTGACGCATGAATTCCCGGCTGCTGATTATCGCGTAGCGTCCAGTGCCTTAGAAATTGCCGATTCGAAACCAATTGCAAGAACCTGGGTTTCCAGAAGATTCACTTGGCTTTCTATGGCCGCTGCCCTGATGCTGTTGCTTGGATGGATTGCTGTTCAAAAAGATCCCTGGAAGCAAGTAACACCTGCGAATGTCGTCGCCAAATTTTCGAATCTGAATAACATCCGTTGGATGGACCCGACAACGCGAGGTTTGTCGAGTAATGGAATTCGAATCGGGCAGCGTATCGAGTTGTCATCGGGTTCAGCCGAGGTGCTTTTCAACACGGGAGCCACGCTAAAGATTGTCGGACCAACCATCGTTGAAGCACGGACGAACAATAGTGTATTTCTCACAATGGGTGATGTGCATCTGGTGGCCAAAACACCTCAATCAAAAGGTTTCACTGTCGTCACCCCGACCTCCAAGTTTGTCGACATCAGCACATCCTTTAGCGCTAGCGTTTCCCCTGATGGACTCAGTCGCTTGACCGTAACCGAAGGCGCGGTTGATGTGGTTCTGGAAGGAACTGAGCGATCACCCCGATTGATGGCCGGAGACTCACTGTACGTAGAGCCTGGCGAACGCCAAGTCATGACCCGCATTGAAGAAGGGGACGGAACGGCAGACTTTAAGTTCCCAACCATTCAGCCCCCAAGTCGAGAAGACTTAGCAGATCAGTCACTAGGCGATGTAAAAATTCGTGTCACACGCGGAAAGCTGAATTTCAAAACGGGAAAAGGAACAAGCGGCCCGATTTCTTTGTTGACCAACGGAACAGGGCAGTCACATCAAGACGCACCAAATGAATCTGCCTTCTTCGAAGATCATTCGAGTGGCAACTTTCTGATTGATCTGGGTCAAAATACTTTGATCTACAAGATCAATACTTACTCGTGGCATCAACATGAAACAAATGAGTGGCATCGTCATCGGGCACGGCAACGATTCACGCTTTATGGTTATTCCGATGAACAGCTACCCGACCTCACGCAAACGCCAATTGAAAGTGGTTGGACACGCATTGCACGAGTCAACAGTGATCGTTTTTTCGAAGTGGCAACACCGCTGGACCGTCCCGCGCAGCAAGCGTCCTCAGTCACAGCCGCGCGGGGTGAAATAGGAAACTTCCGCTACCTGCTGTGGGAAGCAAACGGAAATACGTTCTTTGGTGAACTGGATGTTTTTGGTGCTCCACACCACAAGACTCAAAATTGAAATTGCAAAAAGCAAACCCCGACCTGTCATTATAAATTGAACATGAATTACATCACTCTCCCCCTCATCACCCTGATTCTCACGATCGTCGGCCAAACCGCTGCAGGGCAAAACCCGTTTGTGGGTCAATGGGCATTAACCATTCCAAGCGGTGGTCCTGGTTGGCTTGGCGTTGACGAAACTGAGGGTCAATTAGCTGCCAGTATTTTGTGGGGCGGCGGCAGCGTGAAGCCAGTGACCTCGGTAACGGTTAATGGCGATCAACTGGTGATCACCCGTACTCAAGTACAACGAACGGGGAAGGATAAGGGAAAAAAAGTAACGGAAACGATCACCGCGAAACAAAACGACAATCAGCTGAAACTTGTCACCGTGAAAACACGACCGGACGGAAAGCAGTTCGCGCGGGCCGAGTTCACGGGCAAACGGACAACGATGCCAGCCAAACCGGATTTGTCAAAAGTGAAGTTTGGTGATCCTATCGACTTACTAAACGGAAAGGACCTGACGGGCTGGAAGGCTCTGAACCCGAAGGCTGCGATGGGATGGAGCGTCAACGAGAACGTCCTGAGCAACCGCACGCATCATGAAGAAGGCAAGCGGCAATCACACACCAACATTCGTACGGAACGTGAATACGAGGACTTCAACCTGACTTTGGAAACCCGCACCCTGAAAAACAGCAATAGCGGAATCTACCTGCGTGGCATTTATGAGGTTCAAGTATTTGAGAGCTATGGCCGACCGCTCAACCCTCACAACATGGGCGCGGTCTACAGTCGAATCACGCCATCGGTGGCTGCGGAAAAGCCGATTGGCGAATGGCAGACCATGGACATCACATTAGTCGATAAACACGTCACTGTGATTCTGAACGGGCAAACCATCATCGACAATCAACCAGTTCTGGGCTGCACGGGTGGCGCTCTTTGGTCCGATCCCGATCGCCCCGGCCCAATCTACTTGCAGGGCAATCATTCCGATGTCGATTTTCGCAACATGATCCTTCGCCCGGTCGTGAACTAAGCCACCTATCTCGTTCCCGCGCAAATCAACTTAGCACTCGCAGCACAGCATACTTTGGCCTCCCACTTTGACCTCGTTCGATTCAAAGCCGATCCAAAGTGAACCCGCGCCGATCACACGCACTTATGAAACGTAACGACAAAACCAATCGCAATTACATTGGTCGCATGACCTGCTGGGTCCTGTTTACCATTGCATGCCCCGCACTCACTTGTTTTGGCAATGATTTGACAGATGATCTCAAGTCACAGAGCACCGTCAAACTTGTGGCGGATTCGCTCAAGCTAGGGGATGCCGATCGCGGTAAAACAATTTTTCGACGAGAAAAACTTGGTTGTATCAAATGCCACGAAGCGGCGGACGGTCAACGTCCCGTTGGCCCACACTTGACGATGGTGGGAGATCGCTTAACCACCACTCAAATCGTTCGCTCAATCCTTGCTCCCAATGAAGCAGTCGCCGACGACTTTCAGGCATACATCGTGTTAACGCGTGATGGTGAAATCAAGTCAGGCACGCTCGTGAGCCAATCCGATCAGGAAGTGATTCTCATCGACCCTGACAAGGGTCAGCTACGCGTCTCACGCGATGACATTGAGCAGATGAAGAAGACAAAATCAGCGATGCCGGCTGACCTCGTGCAGGAGCTTACGAGCAAGCAGGACTTTTATGACTTGGTTCAATACCTTGGCTCGCTGAAAGCGTCATCACTGGGCACACCCATTGTTGCAGGCGAGAAACTGATGGTTCGCGATATCCCCCGACAAGCAGGCCAACCGCGAAAACTGGCAATCTCGCGTCCAGATGGCATCTGCTACACCTACATCCCCCACTTCTCCCGTCTCGACAAGATTTGGAACGGTCCTCTCGGTTGGCAACTCGAAGATGGCACCATCATTCTCAATGAATCGTCAGCGCAGCAGTTTCACATTCGCAACCGGCCATGGAAGATTGACGTGGGCAAAGGCCAGTTTGACTTTGCGTGGAAAGGTCACGAACTTACCGAATCTGGCGTGATGATGCGGTATGCATTGACAGACAGGAAAACCAGAAAAGTCTGGACGATCGAAGAGTCACTTGAAGTGGCCTCACCGCTGCAACAGCACTTGCACTTTCGCATCAAGCACCCGAAAGGAACAAACGAGGTCCTCACGTATTGGCTCGCACAGACAAAATTTCGCAATGTAAAAACCAATGGCCAACAGGCACAACGAGATCAACTGGAATTTCTCAAGCCTGGCCAAACAGACTTTGTATTGACGTTATCACGCAGGCGAAGTGGCCTGACGATACCCCACGGTTATTCGATCGCAAGAATTGAAGGCCCTGAGACGGCCACGCCGTACCTGTTCGAACCGACCAGTTTCAGTTTCGCACCGGATGGAGCAGCTTTTGTTGCCACTCGAACAGGAGCAATCTGGCGATATCACGATCAACAATGGAGTCTGTTTGCTGATGGCTTGCACGAAACACTTGGTGTTCAGATTGCCAAAAACGGGCGAGACGTCTACACGATGCAAAAGCCTGAACTGACCCGGCTTGACGACACTGATGCTGATGGAAAAGCGGACTTGTACCGCACTGTGGCTGATGATTTTCGTTTCACCGGGCAGTATCACGAATTTGCGTTTGGCCCTGTCATGAACTCGGCGGGCGAGCTGTTCTTTTCACTCGGTCTCAGTGCAGCCGGCCATCACAAGGTCCAAGAAACTGGCACAGGACAGATGTGTTCGCCTCTGGGATATCGGGGCTGGATGATGAAGGTTGACACCACGGGAAAACAAACGCCATTTGCCAGTGGGCTGCGTTCGCCAGCCGGCATTGGAATTAACGCCAAAGATGAGATTTTCATCACTGACAACCAAGGCGATTGGGTTGGTTCATCCTACCTGGGTCATGTCGAGCAAGATGACTTTCTTGGGCATCCTGCTGCACTTTGGGACCGCCCGGAATATGAACTCACTCCGCGGAAACTGAATTACAAAAATGTCGATGACCGTGTGAAGAAAGTGCCGCCACTGGACGCCCAAAAATTTTCAGCGGAAAGAAAAAGGCCTGCCGTTTGGTTGGTCCACGGCGACTTGACCAATAGTCCAGGCAACCCCTCATTCTGTCCCACAGGGTTCGGTCCATTCGAGGGCCAAGCGTTTATCGCTGACATTTCGCATCGCGCCGTGATCCGCGTTGCTCTCGAAAAAATCAACGGTCAATACCAAGGTGCTGCGTTTCCCTTCATTCGCCCATTTGCCAGTTGCGCCTACTCCACTGGCTTTGATCGACAGGGCCGACTGTGGGTCGGCTCTGTAGGTCGAGGTTGGACGACCGGTGATCCGATGCTCGAAGTCATCACATTCGACCCAACAAAAACGCCATTTGAAATGCAACGAATTGAGCTCACAAAGACAGGCTTCGATATTCACTTTACGCAACCCGTTGCAAGTGGCCCCCTCATTGCAGAACAGATGAGCGTCAAGAACTTCCACTACCTGTATTGGGCCGAGTACGGCTCAGATCGACAGCACTACAAACCAGTTGTTATTGAAAATGCTCGACTTTCAGCGGACTGCAAAGTTCTGTCACTCAAAATACCACTCGAACAAGACAAGATTTATGAAATTGATCTTGGTGCGGTAACTTCCGCGACCGGCTTGGAACTCAAGAACAACTATGCCTATTACACACTGAATGAGCTCCGCCAATGAAAACCCACCACTACCTCATTCTTACCTGGCTCTTTTCCTGCCCACCCCCTTTGGCAGCACAGGAAAACTTTGACATCGTTGTTAAAGATCGTGCGGTCGTGCAACGATGTATCACCAGCGACAATGCACGCGATATCGCCGTTGGCATGCCGGGTCGTTTCAATTTCATCTTCGACCCAATCCGCTGCCGCCTCGACACGATATGGTTCGGAGGTTTTCTGGATTTCCGGGCCGAGGCCACCAGTCGCGGTGGTCGAAGGGTAGCCATCCTTGGAGCAAAGCAATCTGTCGGTACAGATCGAGTACCCATCCGCATTGCTGATGCGGAACGAATGCCCGAATCGGTCGATTTCCGAGGCTATCAAAAAGATTCGGTGACAGGAATCCCTACGTTCCTGTTCGCAATCGATGGAGTCAATGTCGAACAGCGTGTGTTGTCGTTTGGCCCCAACCAAGTTGCCATTGAACTGGGTTTCCCTGACTCCGGAACCGCGAAACGCTTCTATCGGATGGACCCGTCAACAGTGAAGTCTGTTGCTGTCAGCGATGGCTTGATCGTTCGCGATTCCGGAGTGATCGAAATTCCTGCATCTGAGCGATGGGCGCAAATACGTGTCACATTGAATCCTTCCAAAGAAAAGTTTGTCCGATCAGAACCGACGACCAACGGCCGATTGCTCTACGCAATGCACTGCATGTCCTGCCACACTCTCGACGGCAAAAAGAAAATAGGCCCTAGTTTTTCCAGTCTCTGGACTTCAAAAAGAACAATCATCCAAGGTACGAAGACGCAGACAATCGAGGCTGACGAAAAGTACATTCGAGAGTCAATCCTGGAGCCCCAAGCGTGGATCGTTGAGGGCTATGAAAACGCCAACAAGATGGTTGACATTCGAAAGTCCCTGAACGAAAAACAGATCGAGGCGTTAGTCCAATTCATCTTGGACCTGAAGGATTCCAACCAAAGTGAATAGCCGCAATATTACCAGCGTTCTCTTGGCCATGCTTTGTTTTGGAACGTCCGAATTTGCTTCAGCAGACAAACCAAACATCATCATTGTCTATGCAGACGACATGGGGTACGGGGACTGCACAGCGTACAATTCCAAATCAAAAATCCCGACGCCAAATATTGACAGTCTTGCGAAGCAGGGAATGCGTTTCACCGACGCTCATTCTCCAGGTGCAACTTGCACAGCATCACGCTATGGACTGTTGACCGGCACAAGCCCGGTGCGAACCGGTGTCCTCAACGGTACCGCTAGCACGGGCCCCGCGATCGACAGCAGTGAAATCACGCTTGCCGAAATGTTGAATGACCAAGGCTATGCTACACACATGATCGGAAAGTGGCATCTTGGATTTAACATCCCGAAAGGACAGCGACATAACAATTTGACCGGCCGACTAACCGGCGGGCCATTGGACCGCGGGTTCGATTACTTTCACGGCAACGACAAATCAGGCCCCAGCTCATACCCAATTCTTGGCCGCTCAAAAACAACCAAAGCAATCAACGAGATCGATCAGAACCGAATCCTGTGCAATGACGCGATCCGGATCATACGAGACCATGCTACCTCCGATCACATCAAGCCTCTCTTTCTGTATTACGCGTTGCTAGAGCCGCACAACCCACAGGTTCCCGAGCCCGAATTTGAAGGCAAAAGTGACGCTGGAACCTACGGTGACTATGTGGTGCAACTCGATCACTGGGTAGGCAAAGTCATGGGGGCGATCAACGACCACGGACTCAAGGAAAATACACTACTCATTTTTGCAAGTGACAATGGTGCCTCAAAACGTAATCTTGCAAAATGCCCCGGGCACGACGGCAATGGAGTTCTATCTGGTTTTAAAGCTATGCCATTGGAAGGCGGTCACCGCGTGCCAATGATCGTGCGGTGGCCCGACCGTGTCATGCCATCAACAACGTCTTCGGCTTTGATCAACCAAACCGACTTATTTGCAACTTTCGCTGATTTGCTGGAAGTTGATTTATCATCGTATCCCAACAGCGCTCGAGACAGTTATAGCTTCGCTGCCGTGCTCGACGCCCCAGAAGCCGCACATCGTCGACAACCGATGCCTGTCGTCGGCAGTTACCGCAAAGGGAAGTGGAAATTGATCGTCGACAACTACAGGGCAGGATCTGAACAGGTGAAATCAGTTGAACTTTATGACCTGAGTCAGGATCTTTCCGAAACCTCAAACCTGATCAAAACGCATCCAGACAAAGCAGCAGAATTGCTAAACGAATACAAACAGTACCTTTCGAGTCGCAACCTTAAATCCACCATGACGAAGCCAAAAAGACAACGTCGATCGAAGCAAAAGAAATGAACATAAGCAGGCATTTCACCTCTTTTCACAATTTGCTCACTGGCACGACATAGCACAACCAGAAAACATCGAACCAAACCGCTAACATGATTCAACAAATCCTTGCACCGATTGGCCTGCTCCTCTTCATCACTTTACCAAGTGCTGCCAAGCCACCCAATATTCTGCTGATTCTTGCTGACGATCACGCCAAGAATGCACTCGGTTGCTATGGCAACACGGACATCAAAACCCCTGCTCTTGATCGTATCGCGGCGGAGGGGATGCGGTTTAACCACGCACTAACACCGAACTCATTCTGCACCCCTGCGCGTGCCTCAGTCTTAACAGGAAAATATTCTCACAAAAATGGCGTCACGCATTTGAACCAGTCATTTGACGGGAGCCAGCAAACATTTCCGAAGTTGCTGCAACAAGCCGGTTACGAGACCAGTCTATTTGGCAAATGGCATTTACTTTCGCAACCGACGGGTTTTGATTTTTACTGCGTTCAAAAGATGCAGGGCATGCCGTACGACACGATCGTGCATGAGACCGGCATGAAATGGATTCCCTGGTCGCCACAGGATCGCAAGAGCTATCGTAAGGGTGGTCGTGTCTTGAAGGGATACAATAACGATACGATAACCACTCAGGCACTGACTTGGCTGAAGCAGACACGGGACCCGGGCAAACCGTTCTGTTTGTGTCTTCACCCCAAGCCGCCACATCAACCCTACGCTCCTCCAAAGAAGTATGAGGACTTTCTGAAAGATGTGACGATTCCGGAACCGCCAACGCTGCTGGATGATTACAAAGGCAGGACGCCGGAAGCGATCCAGAATCTCATGACCCCAAACCGCATTGTGCTGGCGCCTGCTTTCAAGAACCACCGTGCAAAACTGGAAAAAGCCAACCCAAAGATCACGCGTAACGAACTGACTCGCATGATGTATCAGGAATACATCAAAGGCTATTACCGCCTTGTGAAGTCGGTTGACGATAACGTTGGCCGTATGCTGGACTATCTGGACAAAAGCGGATTGGCAGACAATACGCTCGTGATCTACACCTCTGACCAGGGTTTTTCGCTGGGCGAACATGGCTTCTACAACAAGCAGTGGATGTACGAAAGTCCGCTGCACCAACCGCTGCTAGTACGTTTGCCTGACGCGATCAAACCAGGAACTGTTCACGAATCGATGGTCAATCACGTCGATCTGGCTCCGACGATTCTGGACTACGCCGGCGTTACTGTGCCAGGTGACATGCAGGGGTATTCGCTCAAACCAATCCTCGCCGGAAAAACCAGGAAAGTTCGTGATACGTCCTATTATCACTTTTATGAACACGGCAAGCGGTTGCCCGAGATGCTTGGCGTTCGGACGGCTACTCACAAGCTGATTCATTATCCCGGAATGAATGGCAAGTATCAGTGGGAGATGTTCGATTTACAAAACGATCCCGGGGAAATGGACAACCTTTACGCAATACCAAAGCACAGGACGATAAGGGAGCACCTGAAGGAAACACTACGATCAAAAATCAAACAACTCGGTGATCCGGTTGACGCTCCGGCATTTCAGACAGCAACGACAGTCTCTCGAGACGAAGACCAAGCGGCCGACATGCAACCCAACATCGTGCACATTCTGGTCGACGACCTTGGCTGGCAGGATGTGGCTTGTTACCGCCGCGACTACACCGACGATGAGCCTTTGTACGAAACACCTAACATGGATCAGATCGCCGCACGAGGCATTCGATTCATGCAGGCTTATTCACCGTCAGTCACATGTGCTCCATCAAGGGCTGCGTTCCTGACGGGACAATACACGCCGCATAACGGTGTTTATCACGTGAACATGGGATGCCAAATTCCCAGGGCGAGACGCACCAACGCACAGATGCTGGATCCCTACTATGTCGGCCGACTCATGCCCGGCAAACCAGTAATCGGCAATGCACTGAAACAGGCTGGATACAGAACGGCGCACGTTGGCAAGTGGCATGTCGCCGGTGCCTCAGGCTACCCCTCGCCGATTCAAGTTGGCTTTGATTTCTCGTTCGACCACAACAAAGAATACAACGATCCAGAGATCTACGATAAGAATGATCCGAAAATCGCGAACTTCCCCGGTCTCTTTAACCAGCCCAAGAACCGGCTCAAAGACGCCTTCAACGACCCGCGATTTCCGCTCCTTGAAGACGATCGACCTTACGACAGCATGACCGATCTTTCGCAGCGTTGGATCCGCAAAGTCGCTCGCGGAGACCAACCATTTTTCTTGAATCTGTGTCCCAATCTTGTGCACGGGCCGGTCATGACACGTGATCGCAAACGGTTGGCTTATTACTGCAAAAAGCTGGGAATTCCGTTTCCCACGGATCAAGGTTCGATCTCAGATCCGAACAAGCCGGGCCAACATAATCCTTACTATGCCAGTGCAGTTGATTCGGTGGATTGGATCATCGGGCAGATTGTCCAGACACTGGAAAACACCAACGACCCACGTAATCCCGGTCACAAATTGATCGACAACACTTACGTGTTCGTCAGCAGTGACAATGGCGCAGCTCAAAAACTTCGCAACTGGCGTTCAGACGACGGCAAGTTGGACTTCGAGAAGGTCAGCGACAACGACCCGCTCCGTGAAGGCAAATCGTGGGCCTACGAGGGCGGTTGCCGAATCCCATTTCTCGCGATGGGACCAAACATCAAACCGGGAACTGTCAACGGACAGACTCCAGTAAACCTGATTGATCTTTTTCCCACCTTCCTCGCAATCGCGGGCCAAAGTGATCACGGTAAACGGGATCTCGACGGGTGCAATCTACTGCCCGTGTTGCAAGGAAAGGATGCAACAGCAAGGTTTACCGATGGTGAAGGACGCGACACGATCTACTTCCACTACCCTGTACTCAATGGAGCGTTTTCGACGATTCGCCGTGGTCCGTGGAAGCTCATGAAGAACACCGGCAGTCCCATGAATTCTGCTCCGAAAGTGCAACTCTTCCAGATCTACAGTCACGACGGTTCCAACCTCGATCTCGGCGAGACACAGAACGTCGGCAACAAATATCCCGATATCAAAAAGCAAATGCTGACGGATCTCGACCGTTGGCTGAGCGACCACAACGCGGGCGTTCCATACAGAAATGCAGCTTACAAACCCGGTGGCCTTCCCGGACAAAAAAACATCCCCACAGTAACGCAGCGTGGCAGTGAAGGTGACCAACTCTGGGCGACCGTTGAAACGGGCAAAGGAAAATCGAAGATCGTCGAAGCGTTCCTGTTGTACACAACCAACCCGGGAAAGACCGAGGAATGGTTCCGAGCCCCAGCAACAGTCAAAAATGGACGAGCGACTGCGAAGGCATTACCTGGCATGACTCACGCTGTGTTTTGCCTGATTGATGAGAACAACTTTCTGATTCACTCCGAGGCTGTGCCAGGAATGATGCAATACCGTCTTGGCCAGCCTATCTCTGCTGTACTCGAGGACGGCTACGCGTTTCGCCCGGGGCTGGTTTCGCTGATCGAAGTTGCACGCACCGCTGCGAAGCAACTGGAAAAAACCGGCCAAAGCAGCAAAACTATCCTAAGTGCACTGCGGTTCGCAGAAACCACTTTGACAAAACCTGTCAATTCAAGCGGCTACACCAAAGCGATCCATGATCTACGTAAAGCGGTACAGTCACTCGATGTACCTGCCGCCCGACATCCTGCCATGAACTGGTTCCCAAACCCATGAATTACAACACAGCCCACCGCTGCTTGCACTGTCTTGCAATCGCCACATCTTTGATCGCAACTGCTTCAGCCAAAGAACGCCCCGCAAAACCGAATGTCGTTCTGATACTGACGGATGATCTTGGCTGGCAAGATGTCAAGTGTTACGACATCGACGCACCGAGCCCGATGGAGACACCAAATATCGACGCACTGTCGAAGCAGGGTGTGATGTTCTGGCAGGCGTATGCTCCCGCGCCCACCTGTGCTCCCTCACGTTGTGCCATCATGAGTGGGGTTCATCCCGCACGTGCGCAGAAGACACATGTCGTAGGTGGAAATCCTCCGCGACCCCATCACAAGACGGGTCATCCGATGATGCCGCCATGGTACAGCGGAAGAATGCCGGAAGATGAATTCACACTTGCCAAAGCACTTCAAGAGGAAGGCTACACCACCGGTCATGCGGGCAAATGGCACATGGCCATCCAACACAATGCTTACCCCGACGCAAAGGACCAGGGGTTTGGCTGGAGCAGGAGTTCTCGTGGAGCGAGATCTTCGATGAAGCCCGATCGTATCAGTGACTTTGCGACCCGCCGGAAAAGTGATCCGTACCGCTTGGATGCAAATGGATTTCCATACCACCAAAATAGCGAAGATGCTCTGACATTTCTGAACGAGAATCATGACAAGCCTTTCTTTTTGTACTACGCGACATGGCTCGTGCATGCCCCGATTCATACCCGCAGCAAACAGTTGCTGGACAAATATTGTGAGAAACTGGGTGTACAGCCCGACAAAGATCAGCCAGAGCAATGGACAGGCGAGGGTCAAACAAATCCCTTTTACTGCGCCATGGTTGAGGAACTTGACTACTACCTCGGAAAGATTTTCAACTACCTGAACCAGACCGAAGATCCTCGCTGGCCGGGTCACAAGCTCAACGAAAACACGTACGTGATCTTCACCTCGGACAACGGGGGCATGGAGGGTCATCCCGGCGAAATCTATACCGACAACTACCCGCTCGATCGCGGGAAGATTTCGCTCATGGAAGGTGGTACGCGTGTTCCACTGATCATCACCGGCCCTACTGTACCCAAGGGTGCACAAACGGACGTGATGGTGAATGGACTCGATTTTTACCCCACGATTCTATCCTGGGTGCATGCTAACCCAGCGAAGGGCAAGCAACTTGACGGTGCTGACCTTTCGCAACTGCTTGCAAAAAACCCGTCCGATGCCTCGTTGGTCACTGATTCAGACGGCAGGCGTCGTGACACAATGATTTGGCACTTTCCAAACAGCGTTGCGTTAGAAAGTTCCATCCGCATCGGCGATTACAAACTCGTTCGCAACTACAACCACGTTCACGATCCAAGATCCGTTCCGCTGGAACTGTACCGCCTCTATCAAAACGTCGATGGCAAACAGGTTCGGGTTGATATCGAAGAAGCGAAAAACCTGGCCGATACTGATCCAAGGCGAGCAAATGAGATGAATCACCAACTGTCACTCAGGCTCGAAAAGATGAATGCCAGCTACCCGTACAACAACCCAGCGTTTCGTAACGCGGGTCGCGACAGCAAACTTGTTCCCACCGTGACGTCACACGAACGAAACGGTCGCAACCTAAAATTCACTTTCAAAGAAAATGGTGCGAAGGTAGTTCAAGCCAATTTGATCTACAGTCGCAATGGCAACGATCGAAACGAAGAGTGGTTTCGTAAGAAGGCCACTTTGGATAGCACCAATACTGCAATCACTGAACTGCCGGAAGGCACGACGCATTACATTGTCAATCTGATCGACGAAAACAATTTTCTCGTCAGTTACCCTGACGTCCCCGGCGGAAATCATTTCAACAAAACAAAAGAGAAGTTTGCCAAGTATGCGATCGCTGTCGATGAAGAAAACTAAAGGTCAATCAGTTCGTCAGTCTTTGCAAACTGACGAAAAGAGCACGCCAGCAAGCCAACGATTCGGCTCGTGCACACCTGTAACTTCAGGGTGTGCCGCATGAGCCTCAATGAGACATGACTCCCCCCCAGTCTTTGCACCAAGTTGAGTGAGAGAATTGGGGTTAGTAAAGCGACTGTTGTTCTGGATGCTGCGGCGCAGCCGAAGCCGGAAGAACGTTTTTCCAGCCGTGGTGTTCAGTCGGCATTCAGAGCCAATTACCAATCCCTTCAGACGCCCTATTTTCGGTGATTGGGCTGACGCACATGCAACGGAAAGGGCAACGAACTGAGGCTGACGGGGATCACTCAATGGAAACCCTAACTGCGTCAAATCGGGAAATTCCTTCGCACTACTCCAACATGCCCGGCAATTGATTGCTTACGAAATCGCGAATTTCATCACGCACTCGGCGATAGCAGCCGAGCGCTGCGTCTTCACTCGCGGTATCTTTTGCCAGTTTCGGCGGGTCGTCGAAACCGACATGGACAAGTTTCGACTCAGTCAGAAATGCCGGACAATTTTCGTCGGCGTGCCCACACACGGTAATCACCAAATCAAGTGACACGTCGGAAAGTGCACTGGCCAATTTCGAGGATTGATCCGACAAATCAACGCCAGCCTCCTTCATCACCTGCATTGCGTTGGGATTCATCCCGTGAGCTTCGATCCCAGCCGAATACGCTTCGACTGTGTCCCCGTGAAAATGGCGTGCCCAACCCTCTGCCATTTGACTGCGACACGAATTGCCGGTGCATAGAAACAGAACGTTCTTTTTACACATCTAAAATTCCCCTCGGTGGTGGTAAGTTTTCCGGTCAGGCGACTGAGTCATCAACCGGCTGTCAGGCCAGGACACCGCTGACGACATTTCCATGGACGTTCGTCAGCCGCCTTTCGATGCCATTGTGGTAGAACGTCAGCCGCTCGTGATCCATTCCCAACAGATGCAGCAGAGTGGCGTGGAAGTCGTGCCAATGCACCCGATCCTCGACGGCTTTCCAGCCAAGTTCATCGGTCTCGCCATACGACATTCCCGGCTTCAGGCCGGCTCCGGCCATGGCCACCGAGAAGCCGTACATGTTGTGGTCGCGTCCCGTGCCCAACACCCCATCAGCCGCTTGGGTGTAAGGCGTACGACCGAACTCCGTGGTGAACAGAACCAAAGTGTCTTTGAGCATGCCACGTTGTTTGAGATCTTTGATCAGCGCTGCCACGGGCTGGTCCACACGAACCGCTTCGCGATTATGGTTCCGCATCATGTCTTCGTGTCCGTCCCAGTTGATACGCGGGCTGCCAAACGAACCGCCGGAAATGATCTGCACAAACCTCACGCCCTTCTCCAGCAGACGCCGCGACAGCAGGCAATTCTTTCCAAAGTCAGCCGTCTCCTCACGGTTTAACCCATACATCTCTTGGGTCGCTTCGGTTTCGTCAGCCATTTCGACGACCTCCGGCACGGTCAATTGCATCCGCGCTGCCAGTTCGTGACTGCGAATCCGAGCCAGCAGCCCATCCTCGGCACCGTTGCGTGTGAGGTCGGCCTGATTCATTTGGGCCAATAGCTTGCGGCTAGCGATGTCGGTGCTGGGTAAAATGGACTCTGGAGGAAAGAGGTCGGGTATGGGCGTGCCTTTGCTGTTGAAAGCGACACCTTGATGCACGGACGGCAAGAAACCGTTTGACCAGTTAATGGTGCCACCTGCCGGATATCCGCGCGCATCTGGAAGGACGACGTAGGCGGGCAAGTCTTCCGTTTCAGAACCCAGCCCGTAAGAAATCCAGGACCCCATGACAGGGAATCCGTTTAGCTGAAATCCGGTATTTTGCTGGAAGGTTGCCGGCGTGTGATTTGCAGAGTCCGCAACCATCGACTTGATCACCGTCAAATCATCTGCCACAGTCGCCAGATGGGGGAACAGATCTGACACCCACAAGCCGCTATCGCCACGTTGCTTGAAGGCCCAGTCATTTTTGCGTATCAAGCCAATTCTGTTGAAGAAGGTCGCCGGTCGCTCTTCATACTGAAGCTCCTTGCCATGCAACTTAGCCAGTCCCGGCTTATAGTCGAAGCTGTCCACGTGACTCATGCCACCCATCAGGCAGATGTGAATGACGCGTTTGGATTTCGGCTCAAAGTGAGTCTCGTGTGCCCCGCCATTTGCAGATCCCGAGACGAGACTCGAAAACGCAGCTCCGGTTAATCCATAGGCTCCGAATGCGAGCAGTTCACGACGTGAAAATTCAGGTTTACTATCTGACATAGAGCAGCTCGTTACTGTTGAAGACCACGCGACAGTAGGCCGGCAGTCCGTGTTTCTCGATGAAGGGCGTCGCCAAGCGGACATCTTTGCTCTCCGCCTCTCGCCCATAGGCCAGACGGAACAGTTCGCGCACCTGGGCATCAACATCAGTATTGTTGGTCTGCAGTCGGGTCGCCACAGCATCAGCCATCAGCAAGACGAAGGCATTGTTCATCAGTGACAGCGACTGCAATGGTGTTGTGGTCTCGGCGCGTTTTGGAGTGACCGCAGAAGGATCCGGACAATCGAAGGTATCGAGCATGGTTCGCTTGGCCCCGCGTGGACTGAACCGGTAGATCGTCCTCCGGAACTGCTCGGTTTGGGTTTGCGGAATGGGGTCATAAAAATGACTACCCTTGAACTTGTACTCACGCATGTCCCGGTAGCCTTTGCCCCCCATGGTGACATCCAGCTTGCCTGCGATCGACAGAATAGAATCACGCAAAGATTCGCCCTCGATCCGCGTAGGGCTCTTGCGCCACAGCAGGCGATTTCCGGCGTCAAGTGCGGCCGCCTTGGCGTTCATTGCCGATGACTGGCGATACGTTGCCGAAGTCACAATCAAGCGATGCAGGTGCTTGAGACTCCAACCATTGGCCTGCAAATCCGCCGCAAGCCAGTCGAGCAGTTGGGGGTGGGTCGGGTTGCCGCCATTGAAGCCAAAGTCGTTCGGCGTTGCGACAATCCCGGCACCGAAATGGTAGTGCCAGACACGGTTAACAATCACGCGGGAAAAGAGAGGATTATTCGGATTCGTGATCCATTGAGCCAGTTTTAAACGTCGGTCTCGATCAGCGGCATCTGGCGCTAATCCAAAGTCCGATTCAATCGTCTGGATCGAAGACAAACCTCGCGGCGACACGACCTCACCAGAATTTCGCACGTCGCCGCGGTTGAGTACTTTGACGGTGGCAGCACGGATCGGAGTGACGGTCCACAGTTTGGAAGTCTTGTACCTGTCCAATGTTTGTTGCGACTGCTGAATCTGGCGGTTGAGCGTGGCACGATGCTCGCGTTGCTGAGGTGTTAACTGTGCAACAAGGTCCTCCTCGGAAACGATGCTGATTCCACCAGACTGGGCAGACGCCTCAAGCTCCGCTGCCGTCAATGCCCGGTCGTAAAACCGGGCTCGCGCAATCGTTCCTTTGAACATTCGATTGCCACCTGCGGCTGTGCCGTGGCGGAGACCAAACACCAGTTCTGTTGTCTCCCCAGCGTACTTCTGCAGACTCTTTTTGTAGGCCACCCCGTAGGGCATCCCATTGCGATACCCCGTAATCGTGCCGTCAGCAGCATAGGTAATGGCAACGTGAACGAGGCCCTCGCCTTCAGTTTCGTCGGTTGCACCGAACGATTCTGAGCGTTTAAAGCCCTCGCTGCCAGCCATCCACCGCCGCGCTTCGCGCTCGCCGTAGACGATGGCGTCAAAGGTAATGCCATTGGTTGTTTGCAGCGAGATCACTCCGCCACCGCGTTGCTTCAAATCGGCAACTCGAACCCAGGCTTCAAGCGTCTTTTCCGCGATCGGCTTGGCGAGAGATTTTGTCCGGGCGAACGCTCCCTTGCCGTCCAGCATCAGCCCAGCCGCTTCGCGTTTAGCGCCGCCGACCAAGGTGACGTGCATCTTGCCAACATGATCCCTCAGGTCTTCATCAAAATCCCAGGCAGCAAAGGGCAGGGGCCCCGGGCGGGATTTCGCGGCTGCATCAAGCCTAGCGGCAGCGGCTTCCCGGGCTCGGCTTTCAAGTGCGTTCAATTCGGTGCGTAGCGTTTCAATGTTCGTTCTGGCTTGCGCAATCTTTGTGGCAGCTTCCTTTGAAAGCTGGACATCCCGTTCGCCGCACTCCACGCCTGCC
>CAXGRW010000025.1:0-18298 GCA_964012125.1 uncultured Rhodopirellula sp. | reverse complement strand
GTCGGTTTCATCCGCGGCTTGGAACGATCTCTTGCTGTGAGCGGTGATCCACAAACCGCAGTGGTCTTTTCACTCGGCATGGGAGAAAATCTTGAGTACTCGTCAATTGCAATGCGTACCAGTGATTTGCTACCCGCCAGCGTGCCGGGAATTCAAGAACGCTATGGACAGGAATACGTGTCGCCCGAGTTATATCTCGGCACTCAAGTGAGTGTGCAAGGTCAGGAGCCATCCATGGGGCTCATTCGCGGGGTAACCAGATCCGCCTTGCTTGTGCGTCGTCAGGTAGAAATTGAACAAGGAACATGGCCGAAATCAGGAGAAATTATTCTGGGCCGCATGGCAGCAACGAAGATCGGTGCAAGCGAGTCACAGACGAGCGTCGGCCAATCGATTGAGTTGGAAGGGCGATCATGGAGGATCAGTGGTATCTTTTCTGCTGGAGGTTCAGCCTTTGAATCGGAAGCATGGTGCCGTCTGGATGATCTGCAGCAGGCGATGAAACGGCAGGATCTCAGCATCGTTGCCCTTGCGTTCAGGCCAGAAGCAGATTTTGCAGACCTCGACCTGTTCTGCAAGGAAAGGCTTGACCTGGAACTTCAAGCCATTGCCGAAACCGAGTACTACGCCTCCCTGCAAAAAGACTACAAACCGATTCGTTGGCTCGCTTGGCTGGTCGTTCTGCTAGTCTCCGGCGCAGGGGTGTTTGCCGGGTTGAACACAATGTACGGTTCCGTGGTCGGACGCATACCCGAGCTATGCACCCTGCAGGTAATAGGCTTTGTACGGCGATCTGTTGTGATCAGCCTCATTCAGGAAGGTGTTCTGATCGCATCTTCCGCCAGTCTACTGGCAGCGTTGCTGGCACTCATATTCATCAATGGCACCGCTGTTCGGTTCACCATGGGAGCATTCGCCCTACGAATCGACAGCACTGCCGTGCTTGTCGGATGTGGAGTTGGAATCGCAATGGGATTAATCGGTGCGGTCCCACCTGCAATCCGAGCTCTACGAATGCCAATCGTCGATGGTCTTAAATCCGTATGAATTCAAAGTTAGTTGCGTTACACAGCTTTACCCAAAAAGGACAGTAACATGAAAATTTTAATGACTTGCACAATCATCATGATTGTGTCATCCACTTTGAGTGGGTGCACTTCCGAAACGAGTAGCACGACATCCAATGGCCCTCTCGAGAAAGCCGATGCAGACTTTGTTGACAGCTCCGCTTATCTGCTTTCGGCAGAACCAAAAGACGCAACGAGTGTAATTCGCGTCCGTGAAGAAGCAGCAAGTGATGATGAGGTGTTAATTGTTGGGTGCATCGGTGGCAGCAGCAACCCATGGATTGAGGGTAGAGCGGCCTTCACGATCGTTGACTTGTCGCTCAAATCATGCAACGACACATTAGAGGACAAATGCCCAACCCCATGGGATTACTGTTGCGAAACTGACAAGCTGCCGACCTCAAGTGCTCTTGTCAAATTTGTGGATAATTCAAACAAAGTACTTAAAGCCGATCCAAAAACACTGTTCGGCGTAGCGGAACTTTCGACTGTGATTATCAAAGGATCCGCCCAACGAGATGATGCAGACAACCTAACCGTGTTGGCCAGCGGTATCTTCGTCAAGAAAAAGTGAATGCCATGACAAGCAACGACGTTGACCTCCGAGAACTGGCGGTTGATCGGGAAGACAACAACCGACAATTACTTACTGCCCGTCGCAGTATCCTTTCAAGGTACATCCTGCCCGCTGCAATGCTCGCAGGGTTCCTACTGCTGATCACTTGGGCAGCAAGGGACGTGCTTTTGCCACCACGGTCGGTTTCCGTGGTCCCAGTATTCTCAACAACAGCAAAGGTGCAGCGGGGAGGAACCCCACTGTTCCAAGCCGCGGGCTGGATCGAACCCCGGCCCACTCCACTACGAGTCGCGGCTCTTGCTCCTGGTGTTGTACAAACGCTGTTGGTTATTGAGGATCAGGAGATTAAAAAGGGTGCCCCTGTTGCTGAGTTGATTCGAGATGATGCAACGTTGGCGTATGACGCCGCAATCGCGAATTTACAACTTCGGCATGCAGAACTGGAAGAGCATGAAGCCACGTTGGCGGCAGCTGAAATACGACTGAAGCAACCAGTCCATTTGGAAGCCTCACTTAATCAGGCGGAAGCAGCGTTAGCAAGCCTGAACACAGAACTGAAAAAACTTCCATTTGAATTGCGACGTGCCGAGGCGGATTACACGGCCCTCAAAGGCGACTACGTTGGCAAAGAATCTGCAAGCGGTGTCATCGCGGGAACCACGATTGACATTGCTTTGGGAAAGTCAAATGCAGCCAAAGCAATGGTGGACGAATTGCACGATCGCTTTGATTCACTCAGCAGCGAGCGTGATGCGTTGGCATCCCGGTGCACCGCTTTGAAAACCCAGCTGGAGCTACTTTCCAATGAAACCCAAGCACGTGACGAGGAAAAAGCTCACATCAAAGCGGCCCAAGCACGGATCAAGCAGGCCGAGGTCGCTGTTGCCGAGGCCAAACTGCGCCTTGACCGGATGACTATCGTTGCCCCTGTGGACGGTCGTGTATTTCGCCTCATTGCCCATCCCGGAGCCCGCGTCGGTAGTGGCATGACCCAAATGGAGGGACACGATGGTAGCACCATCATCACCATGTACCGCCCCAGTATGCTGCAGATCCGGGTCGACACGCGTTTTGAAGACATTCCCAATGTCAGCCTTGGGCAACCGGTTGAGATTGGAAACCCCGCGTTACCTGCACCTCTTAAAGGAAGCGTCCTATTCATCAGCTCTGAAGCCGATATCCAAAAGAACACATTGCAAGTGAAAGTCGCCATCCCTGACCCTCCCGATGTATTCAAGCCGGAGATGTTAGTGGACGTCACCTTTCTGGCACCTGAGCGGCCCAACGCGACCAACGAACCCTCTCGCCAAGTACGCCTGTACCTGCCACAGAAACTTGTCTACTCCGACGAGACAGGCCCCTTCGTATGGATCGCAGATCAATCAGAAAATGTCGCAAAGAAAAGCCCCGTCAGCCTCGGACAAACGGACCCCAACGGACTCACTGAAATCACCTCGGGGTTAGACGTTTCAAGCCGCGTCATCTCCGATTCACCCGAGGGCCTCCGTGATGGAACTCATATTCGAGTCAGTCGAGAAGACAGCACCCTTGGCACGGACTTCCAGAAATAGCGTCAACCAGTTCTCACCCAACACAAACCCGCACCACCGAAAAAGGTGAGCCCCAATGTCACTCATTGAAATCGAAAGCGTGACCAAGCAGTACCACAAGGGCGATGAAACGATCACTCCACTGCGAGAAGTTTCGTTGAACATCGAACAGGGTCAATTCCTATCGTTGATGGGTGCCAGTGGTACTGGCAAGTCTACTCTTTTAAACCTGATTGCCAGTATCGACACCCCTGATAGTGGTCGCATCATTGTCGACGGCACTGAGATCACCCAACTGTCGCGCACCAAGCTGGCAAAATGGAGGGCAGCCAATCTTGGCTACATTTTCCAGACACACAACTTGGTACCGGTATTAACAGCGTATGAGAACATCGAGCTACCTCTACTGCTGCTACCAATCAACCGAAGTGAGCGTCGTAAGCGAATCGAAATCGCTTTGCGAGCAGTCGACCTCCTCGATAGAGCAAACCATTACCCACGGCAGATGTCAGGAGGCCAAGAGCAACGAGTTGGAATTGCACGAGCCATTGTTGCTCATCCCAAAGTGGTCGTTGCCGATGAACCGACAGGCGACCTTGATCCAGATTCATCCTCACAAATTCTCGGGCTTCTGAAACGGCTCAAGGAGCAACTTGATGTCACCTTGTTAATGGTCACCCATGACGCAGCAGCCGCTGAAATTGCCGACAAACAGTTTCGCCTTGACCATGGAAAACTTGTACAAACGGGCGGAACCGATGTCGCGTCCGGCACCGGCGTTCCTGTGGGTGACAACCTCACCTCCAATGCAACTTCGAATCCTCTGGAGAACGCATGATGAAATTCATTCCCTATGTTCTCAAGACGCTATGGCGTCACCGCTCCCGAACTATTCTGACGGTAACCGGTTCGGCAGTCGCAATCTTTGTATTTTGCTTTGTAGGAGCGGTTCAGGAAGGAATGAATGACCTTCAGACGCGTCAGGAATCGGAAGGAACCCTCATCGCGTTTCAGAAAAACAAATTTTGCCCAGCGACCAGTCATTTACCTCAGGACTACGACGTACAGATTGGAAAACTGAAGGGCGTCAAAGATGTTGTGCCCGTCCAAGTCTTTACCAACAACTGCAGAGCCAGCTTGGACATCGTTGTATTCTATGGCGTCCCCCCCAAAAAGCTACGTGCCGCCCGCGACTTCGAACTGACCGCCGGAACGTGGGAAGAATTTGAAAAGCATCAGAATGCTGCAGTCATTGGACAAGCTGTTGCTAAACGTCGTGGCATCGGTATTGGAGAGAAGTTTTCGATTGGCGACCTGAGCGTTGACATCGCCGGAATCTATCAAAGTAATGATCCAGCAGAAGAGAATTACATCTACTCACATCTCGAGTTTCTTCAGAGGCGAAAGGGCATGAATGGTGTCGGAACTGTTACCCAACTGGAAATTCTGCTAGAGCAAGGCACCGATCCTGTAGCCAAGTGTAGTGAAATCGACGATATCTACCGTGCCGGCCCAGTGGAAACGGATACGCGCCCCAAAGGTGTCTTTCAGGCCAAAAGCCTTGGCGATCTCGTCCAGCTCATCAACATGGCACATTACCTTGGCTATGCCTGTGTTGGCCTCGTCCTGTCTCTCGTCGCGACCACCAGTGTGATGTCGGTACAGGATCGCATTAAAGAACATGCGGTGTTGCAAACGATTGGGTTCTCTGAATCGCAGGTCTTTAACCTTGTGATGGCCGAAAGCATTTTACTCAGCATTTCCGGTGGAATGATCGGAGTGGGCGCAGCAATGCTGGCCCTTGAAATCAGCAGTTTGTCTGTGGGCGCCGAAGCCGTCGCCATCGCCTTCACACCCTCTGTCCGACTTGCAATCACAGGAACGCTTGTTGCAGCAATCGCGGGAACCCTCGCCGGCATCGCACCTGCCATCCACGCAGCAAGAACGGAGATTGTTCCTGCGTTACGACACGCATGAGTGCGGTTTACCTTTCCCTTAATCGAAACAGGAAAAGCATGTCGCCATACGACGGCGACAGAGTCCCTACATGACCAGCCAGTAATACCGCCACTAAATCGCACTAATAAATGGCACCGAAAGATCGCAGCGTCCCAAGTTGACATCACCAAAAATATCGTTGAATGGTGACGACCTTATGATCTCGCAACAATATCGCTGATGTCAATCAGATGCAGTTGCCTGCCTTGACCAACCACCGGGGCATCGACACACACAAGCTTTCCTTCAGGTGAAAATCGAGGGTGAGTATCGACTCGCCACTCTCCGGTGTACGCCGCTGGCAAATGTAATTCAGCCAAATCAATTCTGTTCCCAGACGCAACTTCGTAAAGATGAGGAGTTTGTATTCTCTCACGAGTCTTGGGATAAGTGTCATTGAGAATCCATTGCCCACCCGGCAGATAACTGATGTGCCCACTCGGATCCAGAACACCTCGTCCGATTTCACGCACATCTCCTCCGCCGTCGACATCTTCAAAAAGGAAATTGCCCCAACCCTCGTTTCCATCCCAGTGGCGTGACTGCGCAAGGATGTTTTTTGAGTCACGCCAGATAAAGTGAGAAGTGTAGCCATTGGGACACACGATCCTCACATCGGAACCGTCCGAGTTCGCGGTGATCGCGCGCGTCAATCGCGAGCCATCAGGGTAACGCCAACGATGCAGGGCGATGAAACGCTTGCCATCCGGGCTACAAAGTAGATGATTGAAATAATGCTTGATCCCCAATTTTGAATTGGGAATGCTACCCGTGCGGGCGATATCGGCCAACGAGAGAATCAAGTCTGTTTTTCCAGACTGCAAATCGATCCGTACAATTCCTGATTCTTGCGGAGCTGGATCATCGGCATGGGGGTCAGCGAGTCCGGCATATCCATATCCGGGACGCACATCATTGATTCGGCGAAAATCAGGTGCAACCGCATACTTCCCATCTGGACTGACCGAGTAAACCGGATGCGGCAAGCTCCGCATTTTCCCCGTTAACACATTTATGATTCGGGAAACGAACTTCCCGTCTTCACGGTCATTCCAGATCACTTCGTTAAGTGATCCAGGCAACCATTGCAGCATGCATCCCTGCTGCCAGCACCAGGCATTGCTTTTCCCAAGTCCAATCCAACTGTTCTCCTTTCCCAAATCAACCATACCGATTTCAATTTGGTCATCTGCCTTGGGACTGCGGTGTTCAAAATCAACCTGCATCCCTAACACGAATCGGGAAGTAGGATCAAACTGCAACTTGTCATAATATCCGAACCAATGATGTTTCGGGCCACGCGTGATCTGGCGAACGCGACTCTGCATCGCATTCAAGGCGTCGCAACTGCTCATCCCTACACCACCCAAAGCGGTCACGGATGCTGATGCAACAAAAGAACGGCGGCTTAACTCAAAACTTGACATAAAAACCAGCTTCTTAAGGGTCAAAGGCTGCCTAAACAAACATCGCAGCGAAACTCGTACTTCGTTTACTTCCCGTGATGATCAAATAATTCTACACGCCTCGCAGCCAACAGTTGGACGCGTTCATGCGGTCAGTCAAAGCCAAATTTACAAAACAAGCCACAGAGCAAAGTTTTTGACTTCCCTAACACCTCGTCAATCAAACCAGAATTGAACAGCGAATCATCTATTTGCATGCTCCGGCACCCTCAGCAACTTGCCCACGCAGGGCGTTTGAAGTGCTTGATCAGTAATTGCTCTCTGCAAAAACTTGTCTCCGAGGCGCCACTCCACCCGGACGATTGATAAAAGGGACGCAGTTCAAGCAAGAACCGCCCCGCTCACTCACCACTTGGGGGCATTGCTTCACGAGGAAGATAGCTTGTGTGCGGAACGAAACGCAAGTTTTTGCAAATCAACGCAAGAAATCACCACAAAAAAAGACGCAATACGCGTTGAATACCATGCGTCGAAACAACTACCTGAAACGGAAAGCCGCACCTCGAAAAAATCTCGACGAAACGCGAAACATCGGTTACATTACTGCGCCGTCTGTTCGGATAATTTGACTAAGAAACAAACACCGGGGAAGAGCAGGGGGCGTTTCTTTCCAGTTGATGGCCATACGTGGCCTTCGACCACATGCGGCAGGACCAGCACTTCTTCCGCAAAAGCGTGCTAACCATTTGATCGCCATCCACCGCTCTGCCAGATCAACGGCCCTGCCGGACCGTAGCTTTAAACAGGGCAGTCCCGAGGCGTTCCGCAGCAAAGTTAGAGTCAAGAATCGACGAGAGAGCAGCCGCCTCCACCATGACGCATCATGAAGAATTAACGCCGGAAGGCTTTGTCAAACTGCTCCACCAGTTCGCCCTTGACCTGCTGAAACGCTCGACCTTGGACGAGATATTTTGGCTCATTGCTGACCGCGTGATCGCTGGAATTGGATTTGAGGATTGCGTCATTTATCTCTTGGATCACGAGAAAAACATCCTGATTCAAAAAGCTGCGTACGGACCTAAGAACCCCGAAGGACGCATGATCAAAGATGCGATCACGATACCGGTGGGTGAAGGGATCGTGGGTAGCGTCGCGTTAACTGCAAAGCCGGAACGAATCGCTGATACGCGAGTTGATCCCCGCTACATAATCGATGATGACTTTCGCTTATCGGAACTTGCGGTTCCCATCATGCTCAATGGCAGTTGTATCGGCGTCATCGACACCGAAAATAGCGAAGCTGAGTTTTATACGAAGCGGCATGAAGAATGGTTGACCACCATTGCATCGATCGCTGCAACAAAGATCTCGGATGCGAATCGAGCGGAGGAGTTAAGCAAGGCGATTAAGAAGCTTGAATCAACACGCAAGAAACTTGACAAACAGGCAAAGCAGCTTAAACGAGCTACCAAGAACGCGAAGTTAGCAAATCAGGCCAAAAGTGAATTCTTGGCTACGATAAGCCATGAGCTTCGCACCCCCATGAATGGTGTGATCGGGATGACTGACTTGCTGCTTGAAACAACACTCGACTCTACCCAGCTTGAGTACACCCAGGCAGTCAAAGCATCCGCTGCATCTCTGCTCAACATCATCAATCAGGTTCTCGATTTTTCAAGAATTGAAGCTGACGCAATTGAATTGGATTTGAATCCATTTTGCTTGGATCAGCTGATCAATGAAACGTTGGCAATTTTTAAAATCCAGGGCAGGATCAGTGGAATTGAGATCAAATCCAGAATCGCAGTTGATGTTCCTCTGAACCTGATTGGCGACGCGGACAGGATCAAACAAATCCTTGTCAACCTAGTCGGGAACTCTCTCAAATTCACAAGCACTGGGAGTATTGACCTAAATGTGGACAGAGAGCCTGAGACTCAAGAGGGCAAACTCAAATTAAAATTCGAAGTGCGTGACACGGGGATCGGTTTACCAGAGGATGACACTGAAAAATTGTTCGCCGCGTTTACGCAGGCTGACATGTCCTCAACGCGTCACTATGGTGGCACCGGACTTGGGTTGGCGATTTCGCAAGAGCTGGCCACCATCATGAACGGGCGTATTTGGTGCAAGAACAACGAACCAAGTGGCTGCTCATTCTTCTTCACAATCGAATTAGCAGAAGACCTTGTCAGTCTGGAGCCAAGCCACGCGGATCACGCACTGGGCCCCGAATCGAAGTCAACGACTGTCCTGCAACCTCTACTCGATCGCAAACAGACATTGCATGTTTTGTTAGCGGAAGATTCCCCCGTCAACCAAACGCTGATGATGGCTCTGCTTGGCAAGTGGGGGCACAATGTCGTCGTCGCGAATACAGGTCTGGAAGCCATTCATCTTTGGCAAACCAGCGAACAACGTTTTGACCTGATTTTGATGGATGTGCTCATGCCCGCGTGCGACGGCCTGCAAGCAACAAAACGAATTCGGAAGTTAGAAAACTCGTTAAACGAACGCATTCCCATCATTGCGTTGACAGCTCAAGCTCTGGCTGGTGATCGGGACGCCTGCATTGAGGCTGGCATGGACGCTTACGTTAGCAAGCCTATATCGAAAACAAAACTCCATACCCTATTGAGACGGTACGCCTGATTCCGACCGACTGCGAGTTGGCAAACCAATGCAGTACCCACCGCAGCAGAATGCATTGGGAATGAAACTTCCAAATCTACAAATTGGGTGGCATTCGAAACTCGCATGACTGCTGTGCCTCGAACCGTAACTTTCTCCGTTGCTGCCCCGGCGATCCACCCTGTGAGGCTGATTTTCGCCATGACCGGAAAAATGCCGGCACAGATCGCTTATTGAGCCCGAAATTTCGGGACACCCGCCATCCCCACATGGCGGCAAACACTGCCCCAACCACCAGACATGGCACATCCAGCCACGAAAATCTCTGATGCGACCAAAGCGGCCCTTCTGCATCCCATCAGTCGGCGTTAAGGTGCGTGAACAGTGAAAAACGATACACCGCAGAGCATCCCCAACAAAACGAGGGTAAGTGCAGAGCACTGCGGTCCACGTTTCCTCGCGAGGGGCAAGACGCGACATGAGATTGCGTCGACCACAGAATCATGCATGACTTGCTGGTGAGTCCAATCTTTTGGCCAACGGCAAACACAAACTAACAATACCGACACATTCGACGAACACCAGATTGATGAAAGCACTTGTCAAGAAAAATCGGGGACCCGGCCTGACCCTTACGGACGTACCGGAGCCGAAAATCGGAATCAATGATGTGCTCATCAAGGTTGACCGAACTGGTATCTGCGGCACGGATGTTCACATCTACAAGTGGGACGCGTGGGCTCAATCCACAATCCCTGTCCCGATGGTTGTAGGACATGAATTCGTGGGTGAGATTCTTGAGGTGGGATCGAACGTGTCCGACTTCCGAACTGGCGAGATCGTCAGCGGTGAAGGGCATGTGGTTTGTGGTCGTTGTCGTAATTGCTTGGCGGGGCGTCGCCACCTTTGCGCCGACACCAAAGGAATTGGCGTCAATCGACCTGGCGCATTTGCTGAGTACCTGTCTTTACCAATGTCAAACGTCTGGCCCCATGACGCGTCCATCGATCGAGATGTTGCCTCGATCTTTGATCCGTTTGGAAATGCTGTTCACACCGCCTTGTCTTTTCCGGTTCTAGGTGAGGACGTATTGATCACCGGCGCAGGTCCGATCGGTTGCATGGCCGCCGCTGTCGTCAAACACGCAGGTGCCCGCTATGTCGTTGTCACGGATGTGAACCCATGGCGTCTGGAATTGGCAAAAAAAATGGGAGCCACGCGTGTGGTTGACGTCCGCTCTGAGAGTATTAGTGACGTGCAGAAGTCCCTCGGGATGACAGAGGGATTTGACGTAGGCTTAGAAATGTCAGGTAGCCCCGATGCATTCCGCCAGATGGTCAAAGAAATGTGTCATGGTGGTAAAATCGCAATGCTTGGCATTCCATCAGAGGAGATGGCAATCGACTGGAATGAAGTTGTTTTCAACATGCTAACCATCAAAGGAATCTATGGTCGTGAGATGTATGAAACATGGTACAAGATGACTGTGTTGATTCAGGGTGGACTCGATCTTGCTCCCGCCATTACTCACCGATTTGATTACACCGAATTCGAAAAGGGATTTGAAGTCATGATGTCCGGCAAGTCGGGAAAAGTGATTCTCAATTGGCAGTAACCCCTAGTATGCAGTAACCCCTAGCATGACCTCCAGCACATCGCCGAGCCCTTTCTGCTTTATCAACACTCAAAACATCACCCACCAGCGAATTGAAAATCCATGGCCGAAGCTTTCCTAACCAACATCGAGAACCAACTCAAAGACATTCGTGACCAAGGCTTGTTTAAAGCCGAGCGTACGATCACGACCCCACAGGACGTCCATATTAAGGTCAACCATGGGGACAGCGTTCTCAACATGTGCGCTAACAACTACCTGGGACTGTCAGAACACCCGGAAGTTGCCAAAGCGGCTCACGAGGGACTGGACGAATGGGGCTACGGATTATCATCAGTGCGTTTCATTTGCGGAACTCAAGCGGTCCACCAGAAACTGGAACACAGGCTCAGCGAGTTTCTGGGCACAGAAGACACGATCCTTTACACATCCTGTTTCGATGCAAACGGTGGATTGTTCGAAACGATACTGACGGCAGAAGACGCGGTGATTTCGGATGAACTGAATCATGCTTCCATTATCGACGGGATTCGCCTTTGCAAAGCACAGCGTCACCGTTATCGCAATAATAATCTTGCGGACCTTGAAACCAAGCTCAAAGAAACTCAGTCTGCACGGTACCGCTTGATCGCGACCGACGGTGTTTTTTCAATGGATGGCCACATCGCAAATTTGCCGGGAATTTGTGACTTGGCAGAAAAATATGACGCGCTCGTGATGGTGGATGATTCGCACTCAGTCGGGTTCATGGGAAAAACCGGGCGCGGAACCCACGAACACCATGATTGCATGGAACGGGTTGACATCATCACCGGAACGCTCGGTAAAGCACTGGGTGGTGCCAGCGGTGGTTATACCAGTGGGCGAAAACCAATCATTGATTTGCTGCGACAGAAATCGCGGCCCTATCTATTTTCCAATTCGGTTGCTCCCCCGATTGTCGCTGCCTCCGTGCGAGCCGTTGAATTGCTAAGCGAGTCGACTGAACTGCGAGATCGACTGGAGTCAAATACCAAACGCTTTCGAGCTGGCATGGAAGCAGCGGGATTCAACCTGCTACCAGGCGAACACCCGATCGTTCCAATCATGTTGGGTGATGCGGTGCTTGCAACCCGCATGGCAGACTTGATGCTTCAAAAAGGCGTTTATGTGATTGGGTTCTCGTTCCCTGTGGTGCCAAAGGGCAAAGCTCGTATTCGAACACAGATTTCAGCAGCACACACGGAAGAGGACATTGACTTTGCCATCGAAAAGTTCATCGAGGCCAAACAAGAACTGGGAATTTGAAACACCGAGTTCCCCATCAACTTGCATCACACAAGCATTCACTTCACTCCGAAGAATAGCCAGTCCGTCTGTTCTTCTTGGACCATGGGATTGAACGTTCGGACAGGCTCCACGTGCGTTTGGCTGAATGTCAAATCAAGCGCCTCTGAAAAGCTGCTACTTTCGGCATACGACCAAACTGCCAGGATTCCACCATCTGCCAAATGCTTCTTTGCAGACTTCAGCCCGGCTTTGGTGTAGAAAACATGCTCTTCGCTGCCCAGTTGATCCGCGGGTGAATGATCTACGTCAATTACAATCAGATCGTACTGTTGCTGTGGCTCATCAAGCAAATATTGATAGACATCGCCTGAGGTCAAACGCAGCCCGTCGGTGTCATTCAATTCATCTGACAGAGGTATCAAACCCTCCTTGAGCCACTGAAGCACCTGAGGCAGGTACTCAATCACTTCCACCGACGCAACACGCTGATCGGTCAACAGTTCCTTGGCAGTGTACCCGAGGCCAAATCCGCCGACCAAAGCTTTGAGGTTCGACCCACCATGAATTTCTGTTGATCGATTAGATATCGCCCGTTCTGAATCAGTGTTGTAACTGCTCATCAAAAACTCGTGATTCAATGTGACCTCTGTCACCACCGTTCCCGGTTCCGATAACAACTCCCTACGACGTAAGCACAGCGGTCCCAGATCGGTGTCTTCGTAGGCGAGGATTTTCAAGTTCGGTGGGGACATACATTTCCTCGAAGTTGTTAATGTCAGTGAATCGCAACGCGCCGCACCAAGGAACTCACGAGAGTCACCTAGCTTGCAGAATTCGATGACAGATTGCTGAACGGGTACCCAGCATCAGTCTCCGAACGCCACCGCATATAAAAACAGCTGCGAATTCCACGCCCCGATAGGCTACATTGGTCGGTTCCGTCTCGATACCATGGGGAAGCAGGATAGATTGACAAGATGAACAACATGCACCGAGTTTGATTCATCTGTTTGCATCATCCAGGATTCCAATCCTCGTCGAAAAACGCTTGATCATGAGCCACCTGTTGATTGTCATTTTGAGCATTTGCACTTTCTGTATTCAGCTCAAGAGCAATGCCACGGAAACAAATATCCGCCCGAACATTGTTTTCATTCTGATCGATGACTTGCGTCATGATACGTTTGGTCACGCGGGACATCCGTTTATCCAGACGCCATACATCGATCAACTGGCGCGGGGAGGCTTAAGATTCACGAATGCATTTGTGACCACCTCTTTGTGTTCACCCTCGCGGGCAACTTTCCTGACCGGAAGGTACATGCATAATCACAAAGTCGTGGACAATTCGTCATTGATGGACAAACAGGAACAGACCTTTCCTCAAAGGCTTCAACAAGCCGATTACCGAACAGCATTTATCGGCAAATGGCATATGGGCGGATCCAGTGACGCGGCACGCCCTGGTTTCGATCACTGGGTCAGCTTCCGAGGCCAGGGGACGTACCAACCCACGGGCCAATTTCTGAACATCGACGGAAGTAAAGTCGCTCGCACTAAATACATGACGGATGAACTGACCGACCATGCGACCCAGTGGTTGTCTAAACAAACGCCCGAACAACCTTTCATGCTGTACCTTTCGCATAAGGGTGTTCATGGACTGTATGACCCAGCTCCTCGACATAGAAATCAATACAAAAACGCCAGCTATTCACGTCCAGCAACGATGGACAACACCCCTGAAAACAACGCCGGCAAACCGATGTGGGTTCAAGACCAGAGAAACAGCTGGCATGGGGTGGAATTCCCCTACCACGGTCGAGCAAAGCAATCCATCGAGGAAATGTATCGACATTACTGCGAAATGATCCTGTCCATTGACGACAGCGTTGGCCGTCTTCTGGAAACACTCGAAGCAAAAGGCATGTCCAAGCAAACCTTGGTAATATTCACCAGTGATGGTGGCCACTTATGGGGTGAGCATGGCTTGATTGATAAACGCTGTGCCTACGAGGAATCGATTCGAATTCCGTTATTGGCTTACTGGCCTTCAAAAATTGAACCCGAGACACGCAGCGAGGCACTGGTGGCGAACACCGACATAGCTCCTACCATGCTGGACTTGGCTAATCTGGATATTCCCACCAGCATGAATGGAAAGAGTCTTGTGCCGCTACTGAGTGATCCCAACAGCCCAACGTGGGGACGCAAATCACTGCTTTACGAGTACTACTGGGAACCAGCATTTCCTCAAACACCTACGACGTTTGCCCTCCGCGACCAACATTACAAACTGATTCAATATCACGGACTCTGGGACACTGATGAACTTTACGACGTTAGCAATGATCCAAGCGAAACCACGAATCTGATCAACGCACCGGATCAAACACAGCGAGTTGCAGCAATGCGGAAAGAATTGCATCGCCGTCTTAGTCAAACCAATGGTTTATCGATTCCACTGGGAATCAAACGCAATCACGGATCCAATCTTCGGAATCCCCAAGGCAGCACTCGCGCGAAATTCCCAAAAGCGATCATCCGATCTTCCCCTCATTGACCTCCCGCCCACCAAAGTTCCATGAAGCAAACTATCAACGCAAAATTAACTTATGCTCTTCTCTGTTTGTCATTCCTGTTCGCAACAGAAAACAGCAATTCGGACGAGACACCAGTCGCTAAGGGAAAAAAAGCAACTGTCGACCAGGCAGCCTTAAAGCTTTCATGCCCTGGGAAATATCCGCATCACTTGCAAGGCGTTTGTTCCGACAGCGATGCAATTTTCTGGTCATTCACAACAACGCTGGTAAAAACCGACCGTCGAGGGAAACTGCTAAAGAAGGTACCTGTTGCCAATCACCATGGTGACCTATGCCATCATGACGGAAAAATCTATGTGGCGGTTAATCTTGGAAAATTCAATGATCCGAAAGGCAATGCCAAGTCATGGATCTACGTCTACGAGGCTTCAAGCCTGAAGGAAGTTGCTCGCCATGCAATACCCGAAGTTTTCCATGGCGCAGGCGGCATCGGTTTTCACAAAGGAAACTTTTTTGTTGTCGGCGGGCTACCCAATGACATCACCGAAAACTACGTCTACGAATACGACGAAAATTTCAAACCATTGAAACGACATGTCATCACCAGCGGGCACACACACCTCGGCATTCAAACAGCAGCTTTTGTGAATGGTTATTGGTGGTTTGGTTGCTATGGGTCCCCCAAAATCACACTCGTTACAGATACCGATTTCAAAATGGTCGGGCGTTACACGCAAGACTGCTCCTTGGGTGTCGCACAAAACGACGATGGGCGCATGTGGGTTGCGACCGGTGTGTGCCGGCCAGAGGTTGGATGCACAGGAACAATACAATCAGCCACCGCAAACCCGAAAGCAGGCTTCACTCTGCAAAAGTAGAGTTCGCTCGCAGTGGACTGAACAATCGCATTCCCATCGCAGCTAGCAAGTCGCAGCATTCCGAAGTGGACAAGGCATTCGTGTCTGAGCAATGCTATTTCGAAATACGCTGAAGGGGAAACGTACCCCAGTATTCCAGTCGCCTTTCCTCAGTTCTCTTCATTCACCGCGGACGGGTTCTTCGGCTCCATTAGCGTCATATCCGATGCAACAAAACGGCCGTCCACGACTTTTCCACTCACGATCGCCTTTCGCACGCAATTGCACAGACCATCACTAGCGTGTGCGTCTCCATGACCATCAATCGAACTTCCATCGACGTAGTAAAGCTTGTCTTCCAACCTGATCGCGAGATCACACCCATTGCCAGGCATCCCAAACTGACATTGCCCGCACGACGCATCCACCTCCCTCAGGTTCACCGCCAACACCGGACTACCTGCAACTGGTGTTGAAGGGGTGTCCACTTCAAAAACCAGATGACTCTCGTTGGGCTGACAACCGACGCCGCCAACAAGGGCACCAACAAGCGCACAGATCAATAAAAGTTCAAAGCCATACTTCATTTCAGATTCTCTCTGGATTTTGGAAGTGGTTCGAAAACCAGAATCGGTCATCGATTTTCCCGTGCCGCGAGTTGATCGATCAACGCAGGCAGTGATACATGCAGTGCGTTTCCGTGCCTGAGATGGTACCACGCCGCCCGACACCGGTGCATCATGCAACACCTCGATACAACCAACTCGAGACAAGCCTTTCAGTGCATCAGTCCGGATGCCCACTCAGTCTCGCAATTCAGGCCAGCGATTTCAGCTGCCGCAAATGTTCAATCACAACCATTCGTCCACCCCTCAGAAAAGTAGACGTATTCAGTAATGCCACACCGTCCCTCAACATTGTCAACGTGGCCACCGCGGAAACTGTCTCGCGTCACGACTACTCGCAACTTCCCCGGCTTCCAGTACACCATCGTTGTTACCATCGTAAGTTTTGTAGATTTCAGTAACCGGAGGTTGTTGCCCCAGAGCATGCTGAACACAGCAAGTGGATACAACCATCAGCAAAATGGAACAGACTAAAAAACGCATACAGAGCCCTCGTGCATTCAGTTGCTGGATGCATGCTAACCGATACACAACAACACTTCATGCACCCCCTGGAACAGCTCACGATTGCTTGTCAACGCATGCGAAGAACGAACCCCTCACAACAGGAAGAAAACATCCCATGGAGGTTGCAGAACGGAAGAGGCCTCGGCTAACAGGTTTTTCTTTTATCATGCTTGACAATTACGAACATGCGGAAGGCCGTCATCTAGTTCTTGCTTTTCACACTCAGCGGAACATCAATAATCAACCCGTCGCCCCCCATGGCTGTCACCTTAGAAGGGACGCCGTTCGTCGATTCCATAAGCCAACACCTTACAATTCACAACGTGTGCGTCGTCGATCAAATCCTGATTCAAAAACAGCGCTGGCAATACCAGTATTTCCACAATCCAGTTCATCGCAAATTCGTATTCAGAGTTCATGTAAAACAGATATTCACGCTTGATATTTTTCTCTGTGCACCATGCCGTACGCCCACGTGTGTACAGGTTCTTGCCCTTGTTTTCTTTTTCTACGTTTGGAAGTGAGTTCATGCAGGCTTGTGTTCCAAACAGGACAAATCGATTTGTACTCAGGCCGCCAATTGTTTTCCGCAATTCGTACGGATTTACACTTGGATCTTTTAGATCAAGTACAAAATCCACCCGCGGATCATCCGAAAATTCATTCATCGCATCTGCCAATCGCGGAAATCGGCAAGCAAGTACTCGGCACATGGGACTTCCACACGCCCGGAAGATCGGAGCATCGCTGTTTCCGGGGAGACCGGCTTGTGAGTGACGCCGATGACCGTCCTCACATCACCCTTATACGCAACGGACTACAGACAGAAGGCATTCATCGCGGCCAATGGAACAAGGTTCACATCATCGCCCGCGACAATCACTTCATGCTCTACATCAATGGCAAACTTGCGTCACAGTTCACAGAACACCTGCCGAGTGACAAAAGATTACAACGCGGCATGATGCAACTTCAGCTTCATGATCCAGGCATGGTAGTGGAATTCAAAAACATTGTTCTCAAAGTGCTCGATTGAAACCACAGCGACTATAGAACACAGCATCCAGACCAACACCAGCAACAAAACGAAAAATCCCGGAACCTGCTAGCGCACACAGGCCCTCTCGACATCAACAGTCACCACCATGATTTGCTCATGACCCTGGTTGCCACAACGGAATCATCACTTTCCTGGTTTCCGCCAACTTTCGTGTCGCGAGCTCGCTCAGTTGCTTGACAACATCTGGTCTTTCAGCACTGCAATCTGAAAGCTCATCAGGATGATCTGAAAGGTTGAACAAAACAGGTCCATTGCTATTCGCTAAAGATTTTAACGCTTTACTTTGTGCCACTGGTAACTTGGCATCTATACCGAGCCCCGCTACGGTGCCCTCGCGGTCAAAAAACAGTTTCCAACTTCCTTTGCGGATTGCCTGAGGCTGCCCCATGCCATGCCAATAAAGAATTCCACGTTCAGGCAACGATGCACTCGTCCCACGAAACAGATCAGCCACCGAACGTCCATCAATCGGAAACGATGCTGCATTTTTCTTGGCATTTGAACGAGGTCGCAACAGCTTCAAGTTTGCCTGCAGGTCAATCCCTGCCAAATCGCATAACGTTGGCAACAGATCCATCGCCGTCACCACCTG